>CALZHS010000087.1:0-10854 GCA_945787265.1 uncultured Gammaproteobacteria bacterium
ATGCGCTCGGCTTTCGGGTCATACATCGCGCTAAGACTCGCTTTCGCGGTCACGTGATAACCGCCGACATCAATTTCAAAATGTCCCGAGTCGATGTAATCCCGGGTGATTTCTTCCTCGACCTCGATATAACCGAGGCCAACCGCACCGCCGAGCGTGTGCCCGTAGTCACCCGAGGTCAGGTGCCCGACGATGACACCGTCGCGCAGAATCGGTTCGTGGTGATACAGCATTGCCTCGGGATCCTGCAGCAGGAACTGCACCAGGCGCTTATACATGAACCCGTTGGTTTCTTTCTGCTTCAGGATCGCGTCGCGACCGATGAACGGGATATCCTTGTCGAACGCGCAAACAAAGCCCATGCCGCATTCGAGTGGAGTATCCACCTCGGCGACGTCGTGCCCATAGTGGACGTATTTCTTTTCGATACGGCACGAATTCAGCGCATGCATGCCGGCGAGTTTCAGGCCGTGGCTCTCGCCCTTTTGCCACAGGAAGTCGAAACCATGTCGTGCCTGGTCGACCGGCACGTAAAGCTCCCAACCGAGCTCACCGACATAGGAGACACGGCCCGCATAAGCGCGTGCCATGCCGAGCTCAACCGCCTGGAACGAACCGAACGGAAAGGATTCGGTGGTCATGTCGTGATTCAACGTTTCGGTCAGTAGCTCACGGCTGCCGGGCCCCATGACGCCGAGCATCGCCCAGGCGTTGGTGATATCGCTGACGCAGCAGAACTCGTCTTCGCCGATATGCGATTTCAGCCAATGCAGGTCCTTGATGGTTTGTGCCGCGCCGCTGATGACCCAGAACTGATCCTCGGCGATGCGGGTTACGGTCAGGTCAGCTTCGATTCCGCCGCGCTCGTTCAGCCAGTGCGTGTAAACCATGCGCCCGGGTGCCACGTCGACATTGGCGCTCGAAATTCGCTGCAATACCCTGACCGCGTCGCGTCCCTGTACCAGGTACTTGGAAAAAGAGCTTTGATCGAACAGCACGACCTTTTCGCGCGCTGCTTTATGTTCAGCGGCGCTGTGTTCGAACCAGTTCTGCTTGCCGAAACTGTACTCGTACCTGGGCTCGACACCGTCGGGCGCAAACCAGTTGGGGCGCTCCCAGCCGGCCGCCTCGCCGAAGCAGGCGTTATGCTCGACCAGTCTTTCATGCAGTGGCGAGTGGCGCAGGTCGCGCGCGGTTTCCATCTGCTTGTAGGGGTAATGATGGTCGTACAGCAGGCCGAGTGTTTCGGTAACGCGATGCTGAATGTAATGCTGGGTCGACTGGAACGGGAACATGCGGCGGATATCGTTACCCCACAGGTCCATCGGCGCATGCCCGAGGTGCATCCAGTCGGCCAGCGCGCGGCCGAGGCCGCCGGAAGTCTGCACCCCGACCGAGTTGAGCCCGCAGGCGACGTAAAAGTTCTTCAGCTCGGGTGCTTCGCCCATATGGAATTGATCGTCCGGGGTGAAACTCTCTGGCCCGCAAAAGAAACTGCGCCAGCCGACGTCGGCCAGCATCGGCACGCGCTGCATCGCATGTTCGAGCACCGGCATGAATTGCTCGTCCATGTGGCCCTCGAGTTCTTCGAAGGCGAAATCGAGCGGGATACCGTTTTGCCCCCACGGTACCGCGTTCGGCTCGAATGCGCCTACCAGCAGGCTACCGGCATCCTCGCGGTAGTAGGCGCAGCGATCGTGGTCACGCATGACCGGCAGATTGGCCGGCAAATCATCGAGCTTTTCGGTATGTGCGTAGTAGTGTTCGCAGGCGTGCAACGGCACGTTGACGCCCGCCATGCGGCCGATCTCCCGCCCCCATAAGCCGCCACAATTGACGACGTAGTCCGCCTTGATTTCGCCCTGGTCGGTGACAACACCGGTAACGCGGCCGTCTTGCTGGTTGATGCCGGTCACGCGCACCTCCTCGAGGCATACCGCACCGCGTGCGCGCGCGCCCTTGACGAAAGCCTGGGTAACATCGACCGGGCTCGCGGTTCCATCCTGCGCGACCCAGCTACCACCGAGCAGGTCACCGGTCTCGAGGAAAGGATAAAGCGCCTTTATTTCTTCCGGGGTAATGATGTCGACCCGCGTTACGCCGAACGCGTTGTTCATCGCCGCGACGCGTTTCAGCTCCTCGAATCGCGCCTGGCTATGCGCGATCGACAACGAGCCAACCTGCTTGAATCCGGTCGACTGGCCGGTCTCAGCTTCGAGCTCGGTCAGCACCGCCATCGAGTATTCGCACAGTCGCGCCTGCGATTCGTTGGCGCGCATGGTGCCTACCAGGCCGGCCGCGTGCCAGGTGGTGCCGCAGCTGAACTGGTTGCGCTCGAGCTGCACCACGTCGGTCCAGCCCAGCTTGGCCAGGTGATAGGTGACGCTGGAACCGATAACGCCGCCACCGATGACGACCGCACTGGCACGTTCGGGAATTTGAGCAGACATCAAAGACTTCTCCTGGCTAATTAATCTTGTCGATCCCAAACTGTGATAACAGTTGCGCCACCGCATCGAGCGCGCCGTTTATCTGTTCGGCACCGAGACGGCCGATACAACCCATGCGGAAGCTGTCGGCCACGGTTAACTTGCCCGGATATATAACATAGCCGCGATCCTTGAGGCCATCATAAAATGCATCAAAGTCGAACTCGGGATTCGTCGGCATATGAAAAGTGATGATAATCGGCGCCTGCAGCGCATCTGGTAGCAGGGTTTTGAATCCCATCGCGCGCATGCCCGCTACCAACAGATCACAGTTGGCGCGGTAGCGGCCACCCCTGCCCGCAACGCCGCCTTCGGCTTCGTACTCGGTGAGCGCCTGGTCGAACGCGAGCAATACGTGGGTCGGTGGCGTGAAACGCCACTGCCGGTTTTTCTGCATCGCGCGCCACTGATCGTAGAGATCCAGCACCAGCGAAGGCGAATTGCCCTCGGTTTTTTCGAGTGCGCTTTCGCGCGCGACACAAAATCCCATGCCCGGCGCGCCCTCGAGGCACTTGTTGCTCGATGCCACTACGGCATCGAACTCGATTTCGCGCGCATCGAGTGGCAATGCGCCGAACGCGCTCATCGAATCGATCAACAGGCTGCGTTGATGCCGCGCCACGATCTCGGAAACCTGCCTGATCGGGTTCAAAATTCCCGACGTGGTTTCACAATGAACGACGACCACGTGGCTGATATCCGGGTTCGCATCCAGCGTCGCATCGAGTTTATCGGTATCGACCGGCACATCCTCGGGCGACTCCTGCACGATGTAATTCCGCTGGTAATAATCGCAGATCTTCGCAATCCGTTTACCATAGGCGCCGTTGATCAACACCAGCAGTTTGCCATCGGCGGGCACGAAGTTGCCGATCATGGCCTCGACCACAAAGGTCCCGCTGCCCTGCAGCGGTACGCTGACATGAGTGCCCTGACCGTTAACTATCGTTACCAGGCGTTCCAGAATGCGCGCGTTCAGGTCGATAAAAGTCGCGTCGCGTGAGCCGTAATCGTGCAGCATTGCCTGCTTGACCGTGAGCGATGTCGTCAGCGGGCCCGGGGTCAGCAGGTAGGGGTCGCCGCTTGCCGTGCTGGCGGCCTGTTGGGTAGTGTCGTCGGTCATTAATTTCGCCCTGGTTGTGGTTGTGTGGTTGCCATTTATACCGTCGATCAATACTATTCGGCAAATCGATATAACAAATGCTTCAAATAGACTGTGCCAATATCACATGCTCACCTGCGCTCGTTTCACGCGGTCGCCACGCACGGCAGCTTCACGCGTGCCGCGGAGATGTTGAATATCACACAACCGACGCTGTCCGGCCAGGTTAAAGAACTCGAGGAACGCTACGGTACCAAGCTGTTCCTGCGACATGGACGGCGTATCGAGCTGACCGATATCGGTAAATCGGCCCATGCCATCACGCGCCAGCTTTTTCGCCATGAAGAAGAAGTCGAGCAACTGCTGCAATCGGCGCGTGCGCTGACCATTCCAGCGACTGTACCCCGGCATTCGGATTTCGATCCAGTACGGCAATTCGCAGCAGCTGATGTCGTGGCTGCAGTCGCGCCGTTGTGATGTTGCATTTCTGCCCAACATTCCACCGGAGGACACACATCTCTACACGATACCTTTGGCGCCAGGACAGCTGGTGGCTTTCGTCAGCCAGGACCACGAGTGGGCCGAACGCCGCTCGGTCACCATCGACGAGATAGTCGCGCAGCGCATCATCCTGCGCGAAAAAGGTTCACGCACCCGCTCGATCTTCGAGGACGCGGTGAACAAGGCCGGCTACATTATTGATGACGTCATGGAAATCAGTGGCCGCGAAGGCGTGAACGAAGCGGTCGCGGCCGGCTTCGGCGTCGGTATCGTCGCCAAGAGCGAATTGCTTGCTGACTCCAGGCTACGCGCGCTGGCGATCAGTGACGCCGACCTGGAGTATTCGGAATTTGTTGCCTGTCTCAATGAAACGCGTTCGTTGCGGGTCACAGACGCTTTCCTCGAAATGGTGCGCACACGGCAAAAAGAAGCCGACTGACGGGACAGCGACAACTATAGGACATATCGATAGATAGCATTCGTAATATCGATTTAACCTGATGCTGGAATAACCCTATAGTGCATCACACCAGGCTAAGAGGAACAAACATGAGCCCAGATAAGTCCGTTATCAGCGTAAACGGCCGCGACTACCGCTGGCCCGACAAACCGGTCGTCGTCGTCTGTATCGACGGCTCGGAACCCGATTACATCGAACAGGCGATAGCAGCCGGGGTCATGCCGTGGATGAAAAAGGTAGTCGAGGAACAGGGCACGGATATGCGCGTACATTGCGTGGTGCCGAGTTTTACCAATCCGAACAATATTTCGATCGTTACCGGTGTGCCACCGGCGGTGCACGGCATCTGCGGCAACTTTTATTACGACAAGGCCAATGACCGTGAAGTGATGATGAATGAGCCGCACCTGTTGCGCACGCCGACCATCTTCAAGGCCTTCCAGGATGCCGGCGCCAAGATCGCAATCGTGACTGCCAAGGACAAACTGCGCCGCCTGCTGGGTAATGAACTCGAGTTCGGCGCCGACGGTGCGATTTGTTTCTCGTCGGAAAAATCGGACCAGGTCAGCCTCGACGAAAACGGCATCGACAACGTGCTCGACCTGGTCGGCATGGAAGTGCCGTCGGTTTATAGCGCCGAACTATCGGAGTTCATCTTCGCCGCCGGCGTCAAGCTGATGGAAACCGTGCGTCCAGACCTGATGTACCTGTCGACCACCGATTACATACAGCACAAGTTCGCCCCCGGTAGCGACGGCGCCAATTCGTTTTACGCGATGATGGATAAATACTGGGCCCAACTCGATGCGCTGGGCGCGGTGCTGGCGCTGACCGCCGATCACGGCATGAACGCCAAGCACGATGTCGCCACCGGTGAACCAAACATCATCTACCTGCAGGATGAACTCGACCGCCTGCTCGGTGCCGGAAACGCGCGCGTTATTCTGCCGATTACCGATCCCTACGTCGTACATCACGGCGCACTCGGCTCCTATGCCACCGTGTACCTGCCCGAAGGCGTCGATATCGAGGGTTTGAAATCGCAGCTGCACGAAATCCCGGGAATCGACCTGGTCTACGACAACCGCGAGGGCTGCGAGCGCTTCGAACTGGCCCCGGATCGCATGGGTGACCTGATCCTGGTTTCGAAACGGGACACGGTCATCGGCACCACGGCCTCGCGCCACGATCTTTCCGGCCTCGACGTGCCGCTGCGCTCGCATGGCGGCCTCACCGAGCAGGTTGTTCCGCTCATCGTCAGCCAGCCGGTTAGCGGGCTTGACCGCGGACACCAGCTTCACAATTACGACGCTTTCGATGTCGCGCTCAATTACGCGCGCCATTAAATCGAGCGCCTTACCGGATTAAAAACAATGACTATCAGACACGAAAAAATGCGCATCGCCGGCCAGCTGGTCGATGGTGACACTGGCAAAAACATCGAGGTTTTGAATCCCTACAATGGCGAAGTGGTCGGCACCGTACCGCGTGCGAGTCGCGAACAGGTTGCCGGTGCTTTCGAAATCGCCGCCAATTACAAACCGAGACTAACGCGCTACGAGCGCCAGCAGATCCTGATGCGGATTGCCGAGATCATTGTCGAACGCAAGGATGAAATTTCCGATCTGATCACCGCCGAATGCGGTCTCAGCAAGAAAGACAGCCTTTACGAGGTAGGTCGCGCCTTCGACGTCTACAGCCTCGCGGGACAGCTCTGCATTAACGATGACAGCGAGGTTTTTTCCTGCGACCTGACGCCGCATGGCAAACAGCGCAAGATTTTTACGCAGCGCGATCCGCTGCTGGGTGCGATTTCGGCGATCACGCCGTTCAACCATCCGCTCAACATGATTTCACACAAGATCGCGCCGTCGATCGCGACTAACAACTGCATGGTCGGCAAACCAACCGAGCAGACGCCGCTCACCGCGCTGATCCTGGCGGACATTATTTACGAGGCAGGCCTGCCGCCTGAAATGCTGTCGATCGTCACCGGCCTGCCCGAAGACATGGGCGATGAAATGCTGACCAATCCGCATATCGACCTGATCTCGTTCACCGGCAGCGTGCCGGTCGGCAAATATATCGCCGGGACCGCCGGCTATCGGCGCACAATACTCGAACTCGGTGGTAATGCGCCATTGATTGTCATGGACGATGCCGACCTCGACAAGGCAGCGGAGCTTGCCGTCGCCGGCGGTACCAAGAATTCCGGACAGCGCTGCACCGCGGTCAAGCGCGTGTTGTGCATTGATTCGGTTGCCGACGAGTTTGCCGCGCTGGTCGCAGAAAAAGCGGCGAAGCTGAAATATGGTGATCCCACGGATCCAGACACCGACGTCGGTACCGTGATCAACGAGGACGCCGCGATCCTGTTCCAGAACCGCGTTAACGACGCGATCGAAAAAGGCGCCACGCTGCTCTACGGCAACGATCGCCAGGGCGCGGTTTACTCGCCGACCGTACTTGACCACGTACCTTACGACTGCGAACTGGTGCGTGAAGAAACCTTTGGCCCGCCGATTCCGATTATTCGGGTGCGCGATATCGATCACGCCATCGAGGTCGCCAATTCGACCGCGTTCGGATTATCGTCAGGTGTCTGCACCAACCGCATGGACGATATCGTACGCTTCATCAACGAGCTCGAGACCGGCACCGTCAATATCTGGGAAGTGCCCGGCTACCGCATCGAGATGTCACCGTTCGGTGGCATCAAGGATTCGGGCCTCGGCTACAAGGAAGGCGTCATCGAGGCGATGAAGTCCTATACCAACGTCAAGACCTTCTCGCTGCCCTGGTAAACACCTCGTCATTGCGGCCTTATTGGGAATAACGTCATTGCGGCCCCCGAGCCGAAATCTATCGTAACCACTCCTCAAAGAGTGAGCCGGAAAGCCCAACGGGCTTTCCGTAAACCACCGAGGTAAGTCGTAATGGATTCCGGCTCAAGGCCGGAATGACGGGGGTAAAGCGGCGTGCCGGAATGACGGGGGAAATTGCGTCATTGCGGCCCCCGAGCCGCAATCTATTGAGCCGGCTACTCGGCAAGTAAACCGGAAAGCCTAAAGGGCTTTCCGTGAGACATCGAGGTGAGTCGCAATGGATTCCGCGGTCCGACGCCTCGGGTCAAGCCCGGCATGACGAAAGTGAAAGCGTCAGGCCGGAATGACGGTGATCGGTTAGGCGACCTTGACCGGGAAGGCGGTGTTGGCCGCGGCGGTGTAGTTTTCCATTTCGTTGAAGTTGAGGTAGCGGTAGACATCGTCGGCCATGGTATTGATGTCGTTGGCATACTGCATGTACTCGTCCATGGTCGGAATCTTGCCGAGGATCGCGGCGACCGCCGCCAGCTCCGCCGACGCCAGGTAAACGTTGGCACCCTTGCCGAGCCGGTTCGGGAAATTACGCGTCGAGGTCGACACCACGGTCGAGTTTTCTGCAACACGCGCCTGGTTACCCATGCACAGCGAACAGCCCGGCATTTCGGTGCGCGCACCGGAGCGGCCGAAAATGCCGTAGTAACCCTCGGCGGTCAGCTGCGCCTCGTCCATCTTGGTCGGGGGCGCGATCCACAACCGTGTTTCAACCGGCGCTTCGAGTTTATCCAGCAGCTTGCCGGCGGCGCGAAAATGACCGATGTTGGTCATGCAGGAACCGATAAATACCTCGTCAATCCTGTCCCCGGCAACCTCGGATAACGGCTTGATATCGTCCGGGTCGTTCGGGCAGGCCAGCAACGGCTCGGTAATTTCGGCGAGATCGATTTCGATAATCTCGGCATACTCGGCATCGGCATCGGCTTCCAGTAATTCTGGATTGGCGAGCCATGCTTTCATTTCTTCGATGCGCCGCGTAATCGTACGCACATCGCCGTAGCCCTCGTTGACCATCCATTTGAACATCGTAATGTTGGAATTCATGTACTCGATGATCGGTTCCTTGTCGAGCTTAACAGTGCAACCCGAGGCGGAACGTTCGGCCGAGGCGTCGGACAATTCGAAGGCCTGTTCGACCTTGAGTTGCGGCAGGCCTTCAATTTCGAGCACGCGTCCCGAAAAGACATTCTTCTTGCCTTTTTTCTCGACCGTCAGCAGGCCGCGCTGAATCGCGGCGTAAGGAATCGCGTTGACCAGGTCACGCAGGGTGATTCCCGGTTGCATCTCGCCTTTAAAGCGTACCAGCACCGATTCCGGCATGTCGAGCGGCATCACGCCGGTCGCGGCCGCAAAAGCCACCAGCCCCGAACCTGCCGGAAAAGAAATGCCGATCGGGAAACGGGTATGCGAATCGCCACCGGTCCCGACCGTATCGGGCAACAGCATGCGGTTCATCCACGAGTGGATGACACCATCACCCGGACGCAGTGAAATGCCACCGCGGTTTTGCATGAAGTCGGGCAGCGTGTGATGGGTTACCACGTCCACCGGCTTCGGGTAAGGCGCGGTATGGCAAAAAGACTGCATCACCAGGTCGGCCGAAAATCCGAGGCAGGCCAGGTCCTTCAATTCGTCGCGCGTCATCGGCCCGGTGGTATCCTGCGAGCCAACCGTTGTCATCTTCGGCTCGCAATACATGCCGGCACGTACGCCGGGTAAACCGCAGGCCTTGCCCACCATCTTCTGCGCCAGCGTATAGCCTTTACCACTGTCTTCCGGCACCTGCGGCTTTTCAAATAGATCAGTCTCTCCCAGTCCCAGTGCCTTGCGCGCACGCTCGGTCAACCCGCGTCCGATAATCAACGGAATACGGCCACCAGCCTGAACTTCGTCCTTGAGCACGTTGGTGCTGAGCTCGAAGGTCGCAATCACTTCATCGCTGTCGTGGCGCGTGGCCTTGCCAGCGTGAGGATAGATATCGACGACATCGCCCATTTCCATGTTGCTGACGTCCATTTCGATCGGCAACGCGCCGGCATCCTCCATGGTATTGAAGAAAATCGGCGCGATTTTACCGCCGAAGCAATAGCCACCATTGCGCTTGTTCGGGATAAACGGAATATCGTCACCCATATGCCAGAGCACCGAGTTGGTCGCCGATTTGCGTGACGAGCCGGTGCCGACGACATCACCGACATAGGCAAGCGGATGACCGAGGGCCTTGAGTTCGGTGATTTTTTCGAGCGGCTTGTCGGTCAGACCCTCACGCGGATTCTTTAACATTGCGTTGGCGTGCAGCGGAATATCGGGACGCGACCAGGCATCCTGCGCCGGCGACAGATCGTCGGTGTTGGTTTCACCGGGAACCTTGAATACGGTGACGGTGATCTTGTCGGCGAGCTCGGGTTTCGACGTGAACCATTCGGCGTTGGCCCAGGATTCGAGCACCTGCCTGGCGTACTGATTGCCAGCCTCGGATTTCTCGGCGACGTCGTGGAAGGCATCAAATACCAGTAGCGTATGCGCCAGTGCCCTGACCGCGGCGGGCGCGGTTTCCTCGTCGTCGAGGCAGCTGATCAACGGCTCGATGTTGTAACCGCCGAGCATGGTGCCGAGAATTTCTACCGCCCTGACCCTGTCGATTAACGGGGTCGAGGCTTCGCCTTGGGTAATCGCCGCGAGAAATCCGGCCTTGACGTAAGCCGCTTCATCGACGCCAGCAGGCACGTGCTGCGTCAGCAATTCGAGCAGGTAATCTTCTTCACCAGCCGGCGGCTGCTTGATCAATTCCACCAGCTCGGCGGTTTGCTGCGCATCCAGTGGCTGCGGCGGAATGCCTTCTTTGGCACGTTCATCACTATGCTCGCGGTATGCCTTTAGCATTTCAATATTCTCCTGGGTCAGTCATTTCTTATAAATGGTACCCAGTCAACGTTTATCAATCGGCACGTAATCCAGATCGATCACACCATTATAAAGCTGGCGCGGGCGGCCAATCTTGGATTCGGCATCCGACATCATTTCATTCCATTGCGAAATCCAGCCGATGGTGCGCGCCATCGCGAATATAACGGTAAACATGTTCATCGGGATTCCCATGGCCAGGAAAATAATGCCCGAGTAAAAATCCACATTTGGGTAAAGGTTACGTTGCACAAAGTATTCGTCTTCGAGTGCAACCTTTTCCAGCGCCATTGCCGTTTCGAGCAGTTTCTGCTGCTCGCCCGTGGCTTCCATGTCATTGAGCAACTGGTGGCATATTTCACGAATCAGCTTGGCGCGCGGATCGTAGTTCTTGTAAACCCGATGACCAAAGCCCATCAGGCGGAACGAATCGCTCTTGTCCTTGGCGCGGTCGACGAATGCCTGCAGCGGTTTACCCGACTCGTTGATATCGATCAGCATTCGTATCACCGCCTCGTT
>CALZHS010000087.1:10916-13015 GCA_945787265.1 uncultured Gammaproteobacteria bacterium
TCGGCATGCAGGATCATGATCAGGTCGAGCGCCTTGGCGAGTAACGGATCAGGCGTGTACTCTTCTGATGGCATCGAAAACATCATGTATAAAAAGTTTTCGGTATAGCTGAGATGGTTTTTCGGGTAGACGAACGGCTTGCCGTTGGCATAACGATAACTCATCGCGGCAATCGTCGGCATCTTGGCGACCAGTCGATAGGCCGTGATCATGCGATGCTCCTCGTTGTGGATATCCATGTGGTCGTGGTAGAACGCGGCGAGTGCGCCGACGACACCGACCATGATCGCCATCGGATGGGCGTCACGCCTGAAGCCACTGAAGAAACGTATCATCGCCTCGTGTAGCATGGTGTGATTGGTTACCGTGGTTACAAAGTCATCGAGCTCGTCTTTGCTCGGCAGACGGTTATTCAGCAGCAGGAAGCAGACTTCGAGGTAGGAGCTGTGCTCGGCGAGTTGATCGATCGGGTAACCCCGGTACTGCAAAACACCCTTATCGCCATCGAGAAAGGTAATTGCACTGGAGCAGCTCGCGGTGGACATAAACCCGGGATCGTAGGTGAAATAACCCAGTTCCTTGTAAAGCTTGCCGATGTCAATCACCTTGGGCCCGGCAGTCGGCGTGTAAAGCGGTAACTTGATCTCTTTACCGGTGGCATCGTCGATTATGGTAACGGTTTCTGTGCTCATAGTTATTCCTCAATAGTCAGCAATTCCGGCTGCGCTGTTCTAGTAATTTGGTGTCAGCGGGTCCCATCGCGGCCCTTGCGGTCGGGAAGGTAGGACAATGGCAAGGACTCAATATACCCATAATTGGATAATCCCGCTAACAGTGTTGAGCACTATTAAGTAAATTTATCCTGAAAATTAAATCTTCGCGCCCGCATTAAACCTGGTTATACGCAGCGCCGGGCTCTTCGGGCTCGATTTCAGTTAAAACTATTGTTGACAATTATCTCTAAAATATGCATATTTTGAAGATCGTCGAATCAGACCTGGCGTTGAAATACGGCATCAGTCGCGGGCCGCTACGCGAGGCCATCCACCGCCTCGAAAGGATCAAGCTGATCGTGCGCATTCCGCATGCGGGATCACGCGTGGTGACGCTGGACACCAAGATGATGGAGGATATCTATACCGCGCGCGAAGCCATCGAAGGGATGGCTGCACGGCTCGCCGCGCGCCTGATGACCGATGACGAAATCGCGTCGCTGTCGACACTACTCGATCAGCACGAAGCCGCGATCAGTGAAACCGACGGCAGGGTTTATTTTCAGCGCGAGGGTGATATCGATTTTCATTTTCGCATCGCGGTCGCCAGCCAGAACCAGTGGATACTGGAAAAGTTGAATGGCGAGCTATACCAGCTCATTCGAATGTGTCGCCATCAATCCGGGCAGTTCCCGGCGCGCGCGCAAACCGCGCTTAACCAGCATCGCCAGATCGCCGCGGCGATTGGCGGACGTGATGAAGAGCTGGCCGAGTTACTAATGCGTCGTCACATCAGTGGCGCCTGGGACATCGTTAAAAAAATTCTCGAGGATCATAATGACTGAAGCCATCTCGCCGGGTAAGAAATTACGCCAGGCCACTGCCGCTAACAATCCGCTGCAGGTTGTCGGTGCCGTTAACGCCTACAGCGCCATCATGGCACAGAAATGCGGCCACCAGGCGCTGTACCTTTCGGGCGGCGGAGTTGCCGCCTGTTCGCTCGGCATCCCGGACCTTGGCATCAGCACGCTTGCCGATGTGCTCGAGGACGCACGCCGCATCACCGATGCCAGCAGCCTGCCACTGCTGGTCGACGTTGACGTGGGCTGGGGCGGCGCCTTCAATATCGCGCGCTGCGTGCGCGAGATGATCCGCGCTAACGTCGCCGGCATCCATATCGAAGACCAGGTGATGCAAAAGCGTTGCGGCCATCGACCCAACAAGGCCATCGTCTCGAGTGCCGAAATGGTCGATCGAGTCAAGGCCGCTGTTGACGCGCGCAGCGACGCCGATTTCGTCATCATGGCCCGCACCGACGCACTCGCGGTGGAAGGCATGGAGGCCGCGATCGAACGCGCGCAGGACTGTGTAGCCGCCGGTGCGGAT
>CALZHS010000088.1 GCA_945787265.1 uncultured Gammaproteobacteria bacterium
ATCGCGCAACCGCGGCCGAGGTTTTCGGATCCGACCTGGATAAAGTAAGTGCAGAGCAGCGTCGTGCCGCCAAGGCGATCAATTTTGGCCTGATTTACGGTATGTCTGCTTTTGGTCTCGGCAAGCAGCTGAATATCGGGCGCAACGAGGCGCAGCAGTATGTCGATACCTATTTCGAGCGCTATCCCGGGGTTAAACGTTACATGGAGGAGACCAAGCAGTGCGCCCGTGACCAGGGTTACGTCGAAACGGTGTTTGGTCGTCGACTGTATTTGCCCGATATCAATGCGCGCAACTCGAACCTGCGTCAATACGCTGAGCGAACCGCGATCAACGCACCGATGCAGGGCACCGCGGCGGATATCATCAAGCGCGCGATGATCGATGTGCAAGCCTGGCTGGTCGACGATAACCGGGGCTGCAAAATGATCATGCAGGTGCACGATGAACTGGTATTTGAAGTCGCCGAAGATCGAGTTGATCTCTGTCAAGAGGCCATTGCCGCATTGATGACCGGGGCAGCCGATCTTTCCGTCGAACTGGAAGTCGACGCCGGGATTGGGAACAACTGGAACGAGGCCCACTAGCCGCTGAATCTGAATCGCGGCCACGCCGGTATTGCCGATGGATTGACGCCGCGCCGAAGCCGGACTAATTCTGACGATACCATGATCCAATCCGTTTCGTGATACGTATTTCCTACTGTGACGACAGGGGTTGAATTCGCTGAAATTATCCCCAGTTAAGAAATATCGCAGGCGTCCAGCGGGGCCGAAAGTACCGGCAAGTAGCAGGAACTATTGGCACCCTTGAATGTCTATCGAAGTAGCGCTTTAGCCCAGCGCTATGTCCGTTCTCCCTCCTATGAGCGGACAACGATCCGGAAACCCCATCCGGATCACACGTTAATCCCTGGCAGTTATCTGCCAGGGCTTTTTTTTGGCGCCAGTTTGTCCGCACGGGCAGCTCCCGGGGTCACGTATCAGTAAGCCATTCGAGGCATTTCTGTTCCAGTGATTCGAGCCCGTCGCGCGTTAGAATGGATAGCGTAGAAACACTCTGGCCCGGGTCTGACAGTTCAGCCCGGGCGGCCGTCATTGCCTTTTGAGTAGCCGCACGCGACAGCTTATCCGACTTGGTCAGCAGAATATGCAATGGCAGGCTGCCCGCTATCATATCGATCAGGGCGCGGTCGAGATCACCGATGCCGCGACGAATATCAACCACGATAACCAGGCCCTTCAGGGCCTGGCGCTCTAACAGGTAAGTCGTCAGCACGGCGTTCCAGTGATTGCGCATTTGCTTTGATACTTTGGCGAATCCGTAACCCGGCAAATCGACCAGGCGGCGATCCTGGCCGAGTTCGAAAAAGTTGATCAGCTGGGTACGCCCAGGAGTCTTGCTGGTTTTGCATAGACCCTTCTGTCGGGTGAGGCAGTTTATCGCGCTCGACTTGCCGGAGTTGGACCGGCCCGCGAAGGCCACTTCCGCACCCGTGTCCGGTAGCAGTTGCGAAAGCTCGAATGCGCTGGTGATAAATCTGGCCTGCTTGAAGGAAATGCTCATGATTGCGTTCGGGTTAGTGTTGAACCAGCGGACCGGGTATGATATACATTTGCGCCCAAAATTTCCGTACGTTTTCCCCCTGGAGTAATAATGAAAGCAAGCCAAATTGCAGCCTTGATCTTGGTCCTTTCCGGCCTGGTATCAGTCAACGCGAGTGCAGCCGATATCGAAGCTGGCAAAGCCAAAAGTGCGGTCTGCGCCGCCTGCCATGGAAGTGACGGAAACAGCTCTAACGCGGCCTGGCCGTCGCTCGCCGGCCAGCACGCGAGCTACACTTACAAGCAGCTGAAAGATTTCAAGGCAGGACGCCGTAACAACGCCTCGATGACCGGTATGGTCGCGTTGCTAAATGACGATGATATGAAGAATCTCGCGGCCTTTTATGAAAGCCAGAAGCCCAAGGCGGTCGCCTTTGACGGCGACATGATCGAAAAGGGTGAAAGTATTTATCGTGGCGGCATTACCGAAACCCACGTTGCAGCCTGCATGGGCTGTCATGCGCCCAGCGGCAACGGCAACGGCCCGGCGGGTTGGCCATCGCTTAAAGGACAGCACCCCGAGTACGTGGTTACCCAGCTGCAGAATTTCAAGCAGGGACTGCGCGCTAACGACACCGGTAAAATGATGCGCAATATCGTGGTCCGCATGTCGGACAGGGAAATGCAGGCGGTCGCAGCCTATATCGCCGGAATCCAGTAATCTCGTTGTTGGCCGCATTCAGCAGTCATTAACCTGGCACGATGTATTTTTACGATTAAACTAATCGTTGATAAGCCTGTCTTTAAATACACGATATTCTCCAGGAGAAACCCCATGATTAAGCGCTGGCTAAAAAGTTTTGCCATTTTAATGCTGATTTCAGGCAGCGCAGCTGCACAGATGACTTTCACGGAGGGTAGTGACTACCAGTTAATATCACCCCCGGTTAAGACGTCGCAGCCTGATAAGGTGGTGGTAACGGAAATTTTCTGGTACGGCTGCCCCCATTGCTTTCGTTTTGAGCCATATGTCGAACGCTGGTCTGCCGGTTTGCCCGAGGGCGTTGTGTTTGAACAGGTACCTTCGTCACTCAACACGCGCTGGACCGAGCATGCGCGGGCTTACTATGCGTTCAAGATGATGGACGCGCTCGACCAGACGCATAAAGCCCTGTTCGATGCAATTCATCTCAAGCGCCAGCGCTTGATGAGCCTGGATGCCGTCGCCGAGTTCGCCGGCGATTTGGGTCTTGACCAAAAACTGTTCAGGGAAAATGCCTTTTCGTTTCCGGTCGAAACCCAGATTCGCAAGAATATACAAAAGGAGAAACGTTACGGTCACCAGGGCGTGCCGGCGGTAATTGTCAATGGCAAGTATCTGGTTTCGGCTTCGCAGGCCGGCAGTAATGAGCGCATGATCGAAATCATGAACTTTCTCGTCGCGAAGGAACTGGCGCAGTAGCGAGGCGGGTGCTTTGCTGCCGGTGCGGACAGAGCCGGCATTCTTAAACTATCGACTAGTTGGTGCTCCAGCCGAAGCGGGCGATGGCGATATTTCCCTTGCCATGATATTCCAGCGACTCGCATAAGTCCTGGATTAACAATATACCGCGGCCACTCAGCGCGGCAGCCCCGTCGAGCGGCGGGTTGTGATTGTTAAAATCGAAACCCTTGCCACTATCCTCGATACGCAGCAGGATGCTGCGACGGGTAGATTCCTGTTCGACGGACAAATTGAAAATGACGTGACCGCTGTCGAGAGCGGCCAGTCGACTCTCGCGTGTTTGAAAATAGGCCTCGAATCCCGCGGGATCAGCTTTCAGATTTGAGTCGAGGTCGAGCACGCCGTGATCCAGGGCGTTTAGATACAACTCGGTCACCACCGTAAACAATGACTGCCGCTCGGCCTCGAGCTCTTCCATTTCCATCAGGTAGTTCACCAGAATCGGGACCGGATTCGTCTCCCGCAGCCTGGCGCCGTTAAATCGCATCGATAGTTTCCACTCACCGCGATCTCCCAGCGTGTACTTGGACGGCTTGATGTAGTCATGCACCTCTATTTCGGGCAACACATCGTGGACGCAGGTAATTTCTACCAGCGTGACATCATCGGCCTGGGTCGTGATATCGCCACAAAAACGGTCGAGATCATCGAAAACCTGATCGAAAATTCCATTTTTCGGTGCGTTTGTTATCGATGCCCGCAGTCGATTACTGCCAAATTCCTCGTCCTTTGCATTGCGCGCCTCGGTCAATCCATCGCTATGCATCAGTATCTTGTCGTTGTAGGCGATGGGGGCGTATTGCAGCATTTCCCTGGCGTCCATGACTGCCTCGACGCCGAGCGGCAAACCGGTAGATGCCAGGCGATGCTTTATCTGGTTGGTTTCGCCGTCGACGATGATAACGTCCGGCATACCGGCGTTGAATACGCGAACATGCTCGAGATCGTGGTTGACGACTACCAGCTGGGCACCGAAGAACATCCCGACCGGTAACATCGATTTCAGCTTTTTGTTAATGCCGGTCAGTATTTCTTCGGGGCTGAAGCCCTTGGTGGTCATCGCGCGAAATACCTCGGATACCGGCATCGCACCGAGCGCGGCAAGTAGCCCATGCCCGGTAAAATCGCCGGTCAGAAAATACAGGTCACGCGAAGGTGAATAGGACGACAACACCATGTCACCGCTGAAGATGCCGGCTGGACGGACTACCTGTCGCAGGTAAGGGTTTTCGATATTGGCGCTCTGAATCGCGTTGACGAAAACAGACTCGGCGATTTCCTGTTCCCGGTGAATCATGCTGTACATGCCCTGTACTTCGCGATTCAGTACCGCTATGCGCTGCATCGAACGGATTTTGCTCTGCAGGATAATTTTATCGTACGGCTTGATCAGGAAGTCATCGCCACCCGCCTCTATGCATTGTGCGAGCGCTTCCTCGTCACTCATCGCGGTCAGAAAAATGACCGGCACGAACCGATTGGTGGAAGCGGCCTTGATTTGGCGTGTCGCCTCGTAACCATCGAGCACGGGCATCAACACATCCATAAAGATGATGTCTGGATTTTCCTGCTTGAACAGGTCGATCGCTTCCTCGCCGTTGACGGCTTCAATAGTCTGATAACCCAGCTTGCTGAGCAGCGACTTTAAAACTAGACGATTGGTTTTTTCGTCGTCAACGATCAGCGCTTTGCCGAGGCCGGAGATACTCATATCGAAGTGCAGGTCGGTAACAGCAGGGTGGACATGTTACCGAAAAGCGCGGGTTATCCCTGTGTGATAATGACTACCTTAATTAGTACATACGGCGCTGAAATCAAGCTGCAGTGAAGGCTGGCACAGGATTCAAACCGGCCATCCGAGCTTGTGCGCGAGGCCCGAATGGCGCCGGGTGAGCTTTTCGATGGCATTGATAACAACGCTATCTGTTGCATGCAAAATAAATTGCTGACGGGCGCGCGTGATGGCCGTATAGACCAGTTCACGCGATAGCACTTCAGATTCGGGATCAAATGGCAGAATCAGTAACACCGAGTCGAACTCGGACCCCTGCGATTTATGTACGCTGCTCGCCCAGGCCGGCGTGAAGTCGGGCAGGCGGTTGATTGCGAGGTCACGAATACCTTCGCCTGCATCGCGAAAGCAGGCACGCAGGCCCTGCGGGTACTGCCACAGAATGCCGGTATCACCGTTATACAGGCCCAGCTCATGATGATTTCGGGTAATCATGATCGGCAGACCGCTGTATAAATCTGACTCTGGCATCTGGTTCCGTGCCAACAGCGCACTTGAAATCCTGGAATTGAGTGACTCGACACCACAGGGCCCCCGGTTGGTCGCACACAATACACGCGTGGATTCGTAAATGTCGAGCGCGCCTTCGGGCGTATCTTGCTCGAAGACAGGCTGGTAAGCATCGTACAACCAGGCCAGCGCTTCGGCGTCAATTTGATCCGTGCTTACCCGGTACCACCGCAATCCCGCGTCATCGCGGCGCAACAGGTTGACAGCGTCGGCGCTCCGGCCCCGGTTGACCAGGGATGCGATCTCGCCAATGGCGCTGTCCCGATCAAACCGGTAATTGTTACGCAGTAGCGCGATCGAGGCCGCTAGCGGAGAAATCCGGGTTTCCAGCGCATGCCCGTGACCGGTGATATCACCGAGCACGTTACCGGCGGCAACGGATGCCAGTTGATCACGGTCGCCCAGCAGTATCAGCCGGGCGTGTGCCGGCAACGCGACAAGCAGGTGAAACATCAGCTTAAGATCGATCATCGAGGCCTCGTCGATGACAACACAATCTACGGGCAGCCGATTGTTTTCGTCGTAATTAAAGCCATTACGTCGATAGCCAAGTAGTCGATGCAGCGTTGTCGCTTCGAGCGGCAGGTTATTTGTCGTACTGTTGTCGATATCGATCTGATCCAGGCGTTGACGAATCGAATCCGCCATACGGGCTGCGGCCTTGCCGGTCGGGGCGGCCAGCGCAATACGGCATGCGGGATCCAGTGTCAGTAATACCGCGAGGATGCGAACCACGGTCGATGTTTTGCCGCTTCCTGGTCCTCCCGATATGACGCTGAACTTTTTACCGGCGGCGGTCAGGACGGCGTTTTTCTGGTCCTGGTCGACAAGCTTCTCGGTGGCGAATAATGCATCGATATGAGCGCCGATTGCCTGTGGGCCGGTGGCAGTTTCGTCGTCAAGCATTGCGCTGATTTTCCTGGCGACGAAGTCTTCATAAAACCAGAAGCGACCCAGGTACAGGCGATGACCATCGAGTACCAGAGGGGCATTTTCATTGGGCCCACCTACACAGGAGCATTTCTGTAAGCGGGCACACCAGTCGGCACTATCAAGATTAGCCGGGATCAATGCCGCGTCGATCTGCTCGGAACTAAACAGAGGTTGGGCACGGTAGCGGTCAAGTTCGACACAAACGTTTCCGGCAAGGTTGGCTTCGCTGACGAGCGCGGCACTGAGGCCGGCAAGGTCATCGATCGCGTCTCCGGCCTGCCGCGAAACAAACTCGGCAAAATAATAGCTTAACCAGCTGATATCGCCGCCACGCGCGAGGTTGTAGAGCAGACTCTTCATGTGCACGCCCCGGTGGACGGCGTAAATCGCATCAACCGATCGAGGGTCTCAATGGTAGCTAGCGCGGGCCGCTCAAAATGGACACCATAGCGGTTGCCATGCTCTGGCCTCATCCCGCGCAGGAACAGGTAGTAGGCGCCGCCGTAGTGTTGTTCGAAGCTGTAGTCACGGATGCGCTGTTCGAGGAAACGATGGAGCGCGACCGAATACAGCAGGGATTGCAGGTCGTAACGTCGCTCCAGCATCGCCCGCTGAAGATGCTCGGGGCTGTAGTCCTCCAACCTGCTGCCGAGCAGGTTGCTTTTATAGTCGGCGAGGTAATAGCGTCCCCGGTGAACGAACACAAGATCGATGACGCCGGTCATT
>CALZHS010000089.1 GCA_945787265.1 uncultured Gammaproteobacteria bacterium
AACTGCCCAGCGTCGTTAAGCGTTTGCTCGATGGTTTGAATGAACTCCGATACTTTTATTGGCCCGGTTGCGGGTCTATAAAATTGACCGAGATCTGTTTCCCGGAGAGGCTGTTTCAGGGTTAGGTCTCATTTTATTACTAACCTCCATCTGGACATGCCCGATATACTTACCGTCATTTTAATACGATACCGAGGTGAAACCGTGGCAAAAATTATCCACACCATGATTCGCGTGCTCGATCTGGATCGCTCCATATCGTTTTACCAGCAAGCCTTCGGGCTCAGACCGTCGCACGAACTCGATTTTGAAGATTTTGCCCTGGTTTACCTGCGCAATGACGAGAACGATATGGAAATCGAGCTAACGCTCAACAAGGGCAAGACCAAGGAATATAAACATGGCAATGGCTACGGGCACGTGGCCATGTGTGTCGATGAACTTGATGACGAGCACGAACGTCTCACGGCACTCGGAATCGAACCTACCGATATTGTCGAGTTTGCTCCCGATAATAACCTGCTCGCGCGTTTCTTTTTTGTCACCGACCCGGACGGTTATGAAATCGAAGTATTGCAACGCCACGGCCATTATCAATAGCGTGGTTACACAATCGCGGAGCCATGGTTAGCGGCTTACCCGTTCTGGTAATAACCCACTTATGAAAGCTGCGCCTGTATGATTTGAACGATTCGGCCCTCAACCCAGCTGTGCGCGGCCAGGTTTTCGATAAATCCACAGTGGCCGCCATGACTGTAGATTTCGATCTTCAAATTTTCAACTGGATTAATGCGCTTGAGATCGTCAACCGGAATGATCGGATCATCCTCTGCCGCAATCAGGTAGGCCGGCATGGCCAGCGCGGTCAGGCGATCGCCGACCAGGGCATAAGCCGCAAAATAGTCGTCGACATTACCGTAGATTGTGTGCTGTGGAATAAAAATCCGGTTCAGATCATCGAGTGATTTTGCGGTGGCAAGTTCCGCGCCGTAGTCGAGTTCCGGAAAATGCTGCAGCTTGTATTGTAGCGACCTGTACCATCGCCTGAAGAAATAACGTTCGTAGGCAAAAAAGCCGTTGTTAAGCGCATCCATTGCGCGCGCTGGATCCGTCGGCGGGCAAACTGCAATGCTCGCATCGAGACCAATCTCAGTGCCCGAGTCGGCCGCAATCCGCAATGCAAAACTCGCACCTAGCGAAAATCAGGCTATAAAAAGATGATCATAAGTATGATTGGCCACAAAATTCTGTAGCGCACTGGCCACTTCCGGTGAACGTGTCGAATTGAACAGTTCGCGGTTCAGATGATGTGAACCCCCGTGATCGCGCAGGTTGACGCGCAAAACGTCGGAACCCTGTGCCAGCAGGCTCGTGGCCGTGGTAACCATGTACGAAGAACGGCTACAGCCTTCCCAGCCATGCAGCAGAATTACCAGCGTCGAGCGACCGTTAGCAGCGCGGTCAAGTTCTGCCAGCAAACGTGTGCCGTCTTCGGCCTGCAGGACCAGGCTCTCGGAATCCAGGCGCTTTTGTATGTACCGGGCGCGCAGCTTGCGCGGCCCCTGGCTGTTGAGCACCGTTTGCAGATGCGCATTGCGGAGATGGCGAGGGGCCCTGTACCCGTGTTCGTGTTTCAACGGCACTCCGGTTTTCCTGATGCTTTAATTTTGCGAAATTGGCGCTAGCGAGATTAAGACAAAAACACTTTGCTTCGGCAACTTTAAATTTATACTGGGGCCTGGAAAATTACCGCGTTACTCGAATCGATGACCAGCAAACCCGAATCATACAAACCCATCTCCGGCAATGACCTGCCACGCTTCGCCGGCATTGCAACCTTCATGCGCCTGCCCTATGTCGATCCGCGTGACGCCGACGAGGTCGATATCGGCCTGATCGGGGTTCCCTGGGATGGTGGTACCACCAATCGCGCCGGGGCAAGACACGGGCCACGTCAGATTCGCGATCTGTCGACGATGGCGCGCAACGTCCACCACGCGACCGGGATCAAGCCGTTTCACCTGTGTAACTGTGCCGATCTCGGCGATTCGCCGGTCAACCCGGTCGATATCGACGATACGCTGGCGCGAGTTGAAAATTTTTATGCGACCGTGGTCGACCAGGGGATCGTGCCGCTGAGCGCAGGTGGTGATCACTTGATCACGCTGCCGGTAATGCGCGCGCTATGCCGCGAGGATCCCGTCGGCATGGTGCATTTCGACGCGCACACCGATACCTGGGACCGCTACTTCGGTGAATCGAAATACACCCACGGTACTCCCTTCCGGCGCGCGATCGAGGAAGGCCTGCTCGATCCCAAACGTACCGTACAGATCGGAATCCGCGGCGCGCTTTACAGCGAGAAGGACAAGCAATGGGGACTCGACCAGGGTATTCGCGTCATTGAAATCGAGGAATACACCGAGATGGGAATCGAAGCGGTTATCGCGGAAGCACGTCGCGTGGTCGGTGATGGCAAAACCTACATCAGTTTCGACGTCGACGCACTGGACCCGGTTTACGCGCCCGGCACCGGAACCCCGGAGATCGGTGGCATCACGACCTACGATGCACAACAGATGATCCGGGGCTTGCGGGGCCTAAACCTTGTTGGCGGCGACGTGGTCGAAGTTTCTCCACCCTTTGACATGTCGGGCAATACTGCCCTGGTCGCGGTAACGATAATGTTCGAAATCCTGTGCCTGCTGGCCGAGAAAGTGAGCCAACGCTAAATCCGACCCTGGCAGCACCAAAAGTCCCGCTAGCAGTGAAGGTGGCGGTGTCTACCGTTCACGGCGGCATGGACAGACTACAATAACTTTTATGCACCGTTTTTGTTGGCAAGCGCCAACATCGCGTGCAGTAACACGTTACAGCCAGCCTCGAGGTCTTCGGGCTCGGCGCTTTCCTGCTCGTTGTGGCTAAGTCCGCCGGCACAGGGCACAAATATCATCGAGGTCGGCGCCACCAGGCAGACCTGGCAGGCGTCATGACCAGCACCCGACACAATGTGCTGATGGCTGTAACCCAGCCTGACAGCCGCATGCTCAACCGCGGCGATACAGTCCAAATCAAAATGAACCGGTGGTTTATCCCAGATTTCTTTGAATTCGCATTCATCGCCGTGCCGTTCGACAATCGCAGCGATGCTGGTCGCGAGTTGAGCGGCCATTTTAGCCAGTACCTCCGCATAGGGATTACGAATATCGATGCTAAAAAAAACCTCGCCAGGAATCGTATTGCGCGAGTTCGGCAGCACCGACATTTCGCCAACCGTGCTGACCGCATGCGGTGCGAACTTGAGCGCCAGCGTCTGCACCATGGTAATTATCTCTGCGGCTGCTACCAGCGCATCGCGTCGACAGCTCATCGGCGTAGAACCGGCGTGCGAATCCTGACCCTTGAGCCTGACGTCGTACCAGTGTTGCCCCTGCCCGCCGGTAACGACTCCGATCTGGTGGTTGGCAGCTTCGAGTATAGGACCCTGTTCGATATGGGCCTCGAAAAGTGCACCGATGGGATTCTGACCACAGGGCATTTCGCCCATGTAGCCGATACGTTTCAGTTCGTCACCCAGGCTGTTGCCTTCACTGTCGGTGATTGACCACGCATAGTCCTTTTCGAAAAGCCCGGCGTAGACACCGGAAGCGATCATCGCCGGTGCGAAGCGTGATCCCTCCTCGTTGGTCCACATGACAACCTCGACCGGCGCCTTTGTGACCACGTCATTATCATGCAGCGTGCGTAATACTTCGAGTGCAGCAAGTACACCATAGATACCATCGAACTTGCCCCCGTGGGGCTGGGTATCGAGATGGCTGCCGGCGACTATCGGCGACAGTTCGTTATCGCGTCCGTCACGCCGCGCGAAAATATTGCCCATGTCATCGATACTAATGCGACAACCAATTTCTTCACACCAGCGAATAAACAAGTCTCGCCCATCACGGTCTTCATCGGTTAGCGCCAGACGGCAGGAACCACCCTGCTGGCCAGGCCCGATCTCACCCATCGCCATGATGCTGTCCCACAGGCGTTGACCGTCAATGCGCAGCTGCTCGGTTTCACTCATCACTAACCTCGATCGGATCTCGTTTCAATGCCTGGCAAAGACAGTGTACGCCACCGCCACCCAGCGTGAACATCGACATGTCCGGGGCAAACACCTGGTAACCGCGATCACGCAAATCCTGGTTGAGTTTGACGCTTCCGGCCATCGATAAAACCTTTTTGTTGCCGAGCGAGACCAGGTTAACCCCGAGATTTTTTGCTTCGCCAAAGCCGACATCGACGAATTCGAAGCCCTTCTCCTTGAGCCAGTCGATAACCCAGCCCTCGAGCGCATCGAGGCAGGCTACCAGCAGTTTATGATCCAGCGGCACCACCAGCCCATCCATGTGCACGAACAGCGCCGGGATTGGCGCGACTTCGACATCCCAGCCTTCCTGTCGCACGAATTCTGCGACTTGCTCGGAGCCTTCCTTTTCGGAGCGTTCACCGCAGTATCCAATCAACACCGTGCCCGGTTCGAGAATGACGAAATCGCCGCCCTCGAAATGCCCGGCGGTCGCGTATTTCCAGATCGGGATACTGTTCTGCTGGTAAAACTTGATCACGCTGTAGTAATCGGCGCGCCGACATTTGAGCTGCATGTGGCAGATCAGCGCACCCCAGGGGGTCATTGCGCTTGAATCGCGCGCAAAAAAATTGCGATGCAGGACCGGGTCGGATTCGAGATAGTGGCAGTTAACCCCGGCTGCCTCGTAGATACGCACCATTTCACGATGTTGGCGCTGGGCCAGATCGAAATCGAACTCGATCCCCGTTTTGTGCATATTCTTCAGAGTACGCCCGATCAAAGGTCCTGCTTCAACCCATTTGAAATAATCGGGCCGACCCAGCAGCACATCGCGCAGCACGCCATAATCATTGTCGATACCCCAGTAATCGGGGCTCTTTTGTTGATTACTCATGGTTGTATCACCGTTTGTTGATGCTTTTGCCGAGGTTTACCTGTTTATCTCGGCTAGTGTCAATGGAACCATACAATCGATAAAATCCTGTTTATTTCCGCTAGCCTGTCACTAGTCGAATAGCAGGTCAATACAGGCACAAAGGAGCAACGCCGGTGTGAAAGCCGCTGACTTTGAGCATTTTTTAATGTTTACTTGCAGAAAACATAAAGTTACTATCGATTTGCTGATATTTAGTCCGTTTAACAAATAAGGCGTAATTAAGCCGTCGTTAATAAAGACGGATATAAATTTAGATACTTAATAAATAAACCGAGGAGTTAGTCAAAATGAAACTGAATAAAGCCCTGACAGGCGCGCTTGTCGCTGCCAGCATGGGAATGTCTAGTATTGCAACCGCTGCCGACGTCGTAATCGGTGTGCCGAACTGGCCATCAGTAGCTGCAACCGCGAACGTCCTTAAAGTCATAATCGAGGATAACCTGGGGCTCCAGGTCGAGCTGCAGAACGGCACTAATCCGATCGTGTTCGAGGCGATGGATTCGGGCGCAATGCATGCGCATCCCGAAGTCTGGATGCCGAACCAGCAGAACCTGCACAATACCTTCGTCAATGATAAAGGTACTGTTGCTTTCAATAAAAACGGTGTTCCTGCATTTCAGGGCATGTGCGTGCCCAAAGGCATTGCCGACAAGCACGGTGTCAAGTCTATCGACGATTTGACTAACCCCGATGTTTCAGCGCTGTTTGACACTGACGGCGACGGCCGTGGTGAAGTCTGGATCGGTGCGCCGGGTTGGGCCTCGACCAATGTCGAAAAGATACGTGCCAAGTCTTACGGCTACGACCAGACTTTTGAGCTGACCGAAAGCGACGAGACACTGGCCTACGCCAACCTCGACAACGCGATCAAGGCGGGCAAGCCCTGGGTGGGATTCTGCTACACGCCGCACTACGTCTTCGTCCTGCACGAGATGCAGGTGCTCGAAGAACCGGCTTATGATGCCTCCAAGTGGAAAGTCGTGCAACCCACCGACGACCCGGCCTGGCTAGATGTTTCGACGGCCGGAACTGCATGGGATACCGCTTATCTGCACCTGCACTACGCCAAGGCGATCGAAAAGGAGCAACCCGAAGTCGCCAAGCTGTTCAGAAACATGAAGCTCACGACCGACCAGGTGTCGGAAATGACCTACGCGCTCGTCATCGATAAGAAAGATCCGGCCGCGTATGCCAAGGACTGGGTTAAAAATAACGAGGACGCGGTCCTGGGCTGGCTCACCAACTAGGCCAGAAAATCACTCAATAATCGAGCCGCCGGCGATGTACCGGCGGCCGTTTTTATTTCAGGGGGAGGACCGCCACATGTCGGAAACGGTTGTCAAGGCAGAGGGTGTTTGGAAAGTCTTCGGGGACCAGGCCGACGCCGCGATCAAGGCGATTCGCGACGAGGGCATCGGTAAACCCGAAGTACTCGAGCGTTTCGGTTGCGTCGTAGGTGTACAGGACGCCACCTTCGAAGTATCGCGCGGCGAAATCTTTTGCATCATGGGATTGTCCGGTTCGGGCAAATCCACGCTGGTGCGTCATGTCAACCGCCTGATCGAGCCGACCTCCGGATCGATCGAGCTGCTAGGGCGGGACGTCTCGAGCCTTAACCAGTCTGCCCTGCGAGAATTACGCGCCAACCATATCGGTATGGTATTCCAGCACATGGCACTAATGCCGCACCGCTCGGTACGTGACAATGTCGGCTACCCACTTGAAATTCGTGGCGTGGCGAAATCCAAGCGCTGGGCGGTTTCCGATCATGCGTTGGAGCTGGTCGATCTGATCGGCTATGAGGATCGCCTGCCGAAGGAACTGTCCGGCGGCATGCAGCAGCGCGTCGGCATTGCCCGCGCACTGGCGCGTTTTCGGCACTCGATCCGCTAATTCGCATGCAGCTGCAGGATCAGTTCAAGGCGCTGGTCGCGGAGTTGCAGAAAACCACGCTGTTCATCACCCACGATCTCGACGAGGCGATTCGCATCGGCCATCGCATCGCGATCATGAAGGACGGCGTCATCGTACAGATCGGCACGCCGGAAGAAATCGTCATGAACCCGGCCGACGATTACGTGCGCGAATTCGTGCAGGGTATTTCCAAGCTCAAGCTGGTCAAGGCGCACTCGATACTCGAACCGCTGGACAGCTTCGACGGTAATCTCGAAGGCGCGCCGCGGGCCGACGAAGGTGCCGACCTGGACCAGTTGATCGATCACGCGGTCGGCACCGATCTGCCGATCGTCATCACCGCGGACGGCCGGGATGTCGGTATCGTGACCAAGCCGCGGCTGTTGCGCGGTATTCAGGGGGGTAAAGAATAATGAACGACGAAAGCACCGCATCCGTCATCGCCGCCTCGGATATCGAGGTCGACCACGCGAGCCTCGACGCGTCGATCGCGGAATTCGCCGGGAAAAACGGTGACTATTACGCTACGCAGTTCCATCGCATTCACTCCTCCACCGGCCTGTTACCCAACACCTTCAATATCTTTGCCGCGGTTCTCGGTCCGATCTGGTCTGCATCGCGTGCGGTCTGGGGCATGTTCTGGGGATTTTTGATCCTCGAAATGATCGCCTGGGTACAAATCGGCCGCGGCTGGTGGGGTGACCCCGGAGCCGAGCTTTTCGATCGCGCGGAGAAGCAGCGAGAGCGCGCCGCCGGTTTTCTAGAACGCGCCGAGGCAGCGAAACTGGAGGGCGCCGACCCAAGCCGCTTCGAAAAGCTCGCGGAAAACATCGGTAATGCCGCGGAAAAGAGCGAAGCCCTGGGTCAGGCTGCGAGCGCGGAGGCCATGAGCATTCTCATCGGCGGTTTCGTGATGATGCTGATCTTCAAGGGTTTGCAGGGTTTTTACGCTAACTCGGCCTACGAGAAACAATTCAGCCGCTGGCGTATCGACCACAAGACGGTCGAAAGCGGTGTCAAACCGAAGAACATTCTGCTCGGGATCGCGCTGGTGGTTCTGATCGGACCGCTGACGATCTACAAGTTTACCGTCGACAGCCCGCTCGAAGTGCTTAATGAATTTCCGGAAAAACAGGTATCCAGTGTTTTTATCGACTCAGACAGGGCCACGCTGTTCACCGAACTCGCGGGCTGGCTGGAGCAGAAGATCGACAATGCCGCGGTGGCGGGCGCCGGCGCTTTCGATGGTATCACCGCCAGCGTGCGCTGGGTGCTCGACGCGCTCAGCCTGGCCTTGATCGGCACACCCTGGCCGGTGGTAATGCTGGTCATCTGCGTGGTTGCCTGGCGCGCTGCCGGGCCGCGGGTCGCGATATTTACCGCGGCCTCGCTGGCCTATATCGCGTTGCTCGGCTATTGGGCGATCGCAATGGAAACCGTTGCGCTGGTCGGCGCCGCCGTGTTTATCTGTGTTCTGTTCGGCATACCGCTCGGCATCTGGTTCGGCAAGTCCCGGCGCGCCTACAATGCCGCCGAGCCGGTACTCGACCTGATGCAGACGCTGCCGGCATTTGTTTACCTGATTCCGATCATCGCGTTTTTCGGCACCGGTACCCCGCCGGGAATTCTGGCGACCATCATTTTCGGCATGCCGCCGGTGATACGCCTGACCTCGCTCGGCGTGCGCGGCGTACCCGACTCGATCAAGGAAGCCGCCGTCGCGTTCGGCGCCTCGCGTTTCCAGCTGTTGAAGGACGTTGAGGTGCCGCTGGCACTACCGTCGATTATGACCGGCGTCAACCAGACCATCCTGATGTGCCTGTCGATGGTGGTCATTATTTCATTGATCGGCGGTGGTGGTCTGGGCAAGGTCATCCTCGAAGCGCTGCAGTACGCGGCCAAGGGGCCCGGTTTGCTCGGTGGCTTCGCGATTCTGTTCGTCGCCATGGTCATCGACCGCATTGTGCAGGGCGCATTCCGCCGTAAGGATCAGGAATTATAGCGAGGCTGTTTCAGCAAAGAACCTTGCCGAAGTAAACCCGGTCGAAGCCGTTCTCGTAGCGGCGGTCAAACTGTTGGTACCCGAGCCTGGGGTAAAGCGCCAGGTTTTCGGTCATCTTCGCATTGGTGTACAGCTCGAGCCGGCAATAGCCTTCGGCCCTCGCCTGTTGTTCCACAAACTCGATCAATCCTGAGCCGATACCGCGTTTCTGAAATTCAGGACTCACCGCGACATTTTCCAGGTGCACGTGGTCCCGTTGCGAATAGAAAACGACGAAACCGACAATTTGTCCATTTTCCAGCGCTACGTACAGCTGCTCATTTTTGATCGCGGTAGCGAAATCCGCCACCATCGGCGCCGGTTTGCGACCGATACGTTCGACATACATCGCGTATGCATCGGCTGCACAGGTTTCGATTTCGGGTAAATCAAATTTCGCGGCTTTTCGGATTTCAGTCAAACGGGCAGCTCCTGATCAACGTGAAATCGGTCTGCACAAATGCCGGAGCTAGGAACTCCCGGCCCACTTCTGCTTGATGCGTTCGTTTATATTTTTAAACTGCTCGATCAGCAGATCGCAATCCAGCTGGTTGGAATTACAGAGTGCATCCATCTTGATGAGGATCTCGCCATCTTTCTTAACCACCTCCCTGCGTATCACGCTGGGGTGGGCCGGGTGATCTAGCGGCGTAAAAGACCAGAGTACGTACTTGCCGTCACCCTTTT
The DNA here is from genome assembly GCA_945787265.1 of uncultured Gammaproteobacteria bacterium. Lineage (GTDB taxonomy): Bacteria > Pseudomonadota > Gammaproteobacteria. The sequence continues at coordinate 9,658 of CALZHS010000089.1, forward strand.
GATTAAATATTGTCCAGCCCTCATGTTCCTGCATACCGGCACCGGGATCCGCCTTTAACTCATTAAAAGCCTCCTCGATACTCGCGTATCCAATCGGTGAGGATTCGGCTACCTGCTGCGCACCCAGTGCAGGAAAATACAATAATGTCACCAGGGCTAAACTAAAAAGCTTCATTATTTTTCCTCGACGGTTA
>CALZHS010000090.1 GCA_945787265.1 uncultured Gammaproteobacteria bacterium
TAGTGCTGACCAGTATAGGGAAACGGAATCAGTCCGCTGGCGGATTTCCTGTGCAATCAGGGTAGCGCTGCCACGACGGCGCGGGCAGTCGGAGACATCGAGAAATGCCTCGTCCAGCGATAGCGGTTCGATTAAATCGGTGTACTCGCTGAATATTTCATGCATCTGGCGAGACGCTTCCCGATACACGGACATACGCCCGGGAATCAGGATCAACTGCGGACAGCGTTTGACTTCAGTCGCGCTCGCCATGGCGGAACGTACTCCGAACCTGCTCGCCTCGTAACTCGCGGTGGCGATTACACCGCGCCTGGTTGCGCTGCCGCCAACCGCGATCGGCTTACCCCTGAGTGCCGGGTTGTCGCGTACTTCGACCGCGGCATAAAAACAGTCGGCGTCGATATGAATAATCTTGCGGCCGGGTTGGAGAACAGAATTCACGGGTTATCGACTTGCTTCATAATTGCGGGTGCGTAAGAATCACCGCATAACAGGCAGGGTTAAAGCGATGACGGAAAAAGTATTTTATCAAGACAGCTACCAGAAGACACTCAGTAGCGAGGTAGTCGAGGTTCTCGACCATGGCGTGATGCTCGCGGCGACAATTTTTTATCCGCTGGGCGGCGGGCAGCCCGGTGACACCGGGTGCCTGACGATTAGCGGCCGCAGATACCGGGTTGTCGATACGCGTTATGCCGATGATCGGCATAATATTATTCATATCCTGGAAGACGAGGATACAGGCGCGATTCATGTCGGTGATAAGGTCGATATGGAAATCGACTGGCAGCGACGGCATCGCCTGATGCGCATGCATACCAGCATGCACCTGGTGTGTTCACTGATCAGTGCCCAGGCAACGGGCGGTGCGGTTGGCGAAACCGAGAGCAGGCTCGATTTTGATCTGCAAGGGCAGGTGGTTGACAAGGAGCAGCTAACCGCGGACTTGAACGCGCTGGTCGACAAGGCAATTCCGGTTAGCGTGGGTGCAATAACCGATGCAGAGCTTGATCAGAAGCCCGAGCTGGTTCGTACCATGTCGGTACAACCACCACGTGGGCATGGAACTGTGCGGACCATTACAATCGAAAACACCGATTACCAGCCGTGCGGGGGGACTCATGTGCGCAATACCGCCGAAATTGGCCAACTCCTTGTCACCGGTCTTAAAAACAAGGGCCGGCAAAACAAGCGGATCAGCCTCGCGCTGGTTGAACCTTAAATTTACTCGCGCATTGCCCTGGCCTGCTGATCCGCGCACGGCGTATGTCCGTATCCACTGCACAAGTCAATAGCGAAACCCCGGGAGTAGTAACCAGATGAATATCTTTGCCAGGATTTGTGCTGTTACTGGCTGGCTGCTGTTGTCTCCTTTCAGCCAGGCGTTGGCCGGTGAGGCCAGCGGCAGCTGCGATCATCTCATCGCGCAGTGGCTCGATCCCGCCAGCGGTGAAACCCTGGCTGGCGATGCGGTGTTCAAACGTCTCGAGAAATCCCGTATTGTCCTGCTAGGCGAGTCCCACACAGCCCGGGAACACCATCGCTGGCAGCAATACACGATGTCAGCATTGCATTCGCGTAACAGCAACATGATGGTTGGTTTTGAAATGCTGCCGCGTAGCAAGCAGGCGGCGCTGGATGCCTGGAGCGCGGGCAAGTTGAGCGAAAAGGAATTTCTCGAGCAGTCCGACTGGCAAAATGTCTGGGGCTACGATGCCGATTTATACCTGCCGTTACTGCATTTCGCACGTCTCAACCGCCTGCCGACGATCGCGCTGAATATTGATCGCGAGCTGGTCTCCCGGGTGGGTGAAAAAGGCTGGCAGGCGCTGCCCGAGGCAGAGCGTTCAGACCTTTCGGATCCCGCACCGGCGAGCGACGAATACCGCGATTCGCTGGCACAGCTGTATGCCTACAAGCTCCGGATGGGCATCGAGGCGGGGCAGGACAAGGCAGATGAACCAGATCTGGACGAGGTGCTGCAAAGCGATGCTTTTTCTAACTTCGTCGATGCGCAGTTAACCTGGGATCGGGCCATGGCAGAAACGCTGGCGGCGGCGCATCGCCGAGACCCGGCCGCGCTCATTGTCGGAATCGTTGGCAGAGGTCATCTTGAATACGGGTATGGCATTCCGCACCAGCTTGCCGACATGGGCATCGACGATGTGGACGTACTGCTGCCGATTGACTCCAGCGATGGATGCGATTCTCTGCCGGAAAATCTGGCGCGCGCGGTGTTCGTGGTTGCAGCGGAAACCGACGGACCTGCTCCGCAAGGGCCACGCCTTGGGGTTATGATCGAAAGCGGCGATGACGGGGTGCGGGTAATGCAGGTGGTTGCAGATAGCGTTGCTGCGAAAAGCGGAATTCTTGAAGGTGATGTCATACAGTCGGCGGCCGGCTTTAAAACGGTTACCAATGCCGAGCTGATCGAAATAATCCAGCGCCAGGCGCCGGGAACCTGGCTGCCATTAACGCTGCTTCGCGGCGACGAAACGATCTCGTTGCAGGCCAGATTCCCGCAAAGTTTTGAATAAGTTCGTATTTTGCATACTCGCGGCTTTACTCTGTTATTCGAGTAGCCAGGCGTTGGCACAATACTCGTATCCGTCGATCGAGCACTCGATCGACGTCCTGCTCGAGACGGATACGGCACAAATCCTGATCGAGGACAAGCTGCTGGTGCGTGGCCGGGACAACTACCGGTTTCGCCTCGCGCCGTGGCTCAGCATCGAAAACCTGGTGCTCGATGGGCAGGAAGTAACAGCCCGGAGGCAGGGGCAATGGTACCTGGTGGAGCTTCCAGCTGACGATCAACACGAACTTAAGTTTACATTGCGCGGAGTGGTACCGGCGCGCGGGTCGCAGCAGGCATCGGCTACCGGTGTTTTCAGCAGCAGTGGCAGCGATGGTTTTTACCTGCCGGGATACGATGCCTGGATTCCGTGGGACGAGACTGGGCGCATAAACTATCGCCTGTCGATAACGGTGCCGTCCGGGCAACGGGCGGTCGCAACCGGAAAACTCGTAAGCGATCATAATTCCGACGACGGATATAAAGCCGAGTTTGAATCGGCTGTCGAGAGTGAGCCACCGTCCCTGTTTGCGGGGCCATACCAGGTGCAGGAGAAACGCGGTAACGGGTTACGCTTGCGCACCTACTTTCACGAGGAGTTAACCCCGCTGGCCGATAGCTACCTGGATGCGGCCGATGGATATATTCGGCGTTACCAGCAAACTATCGGCGATTATCCGTACCACGACTTTCATATCATCTCGGCACCGATACCGGTGGGGCTGGGTTTTCCCAATCTCACCTACGTTGGGCGCCAGGTAATTCCATTACCGTTCATGCGCACACGCTCGTTGGCTCACGAGGTATTGCATAACTGGTGGGGGAACGGGATTGCGGTCGATTACGAGAACGGTAACTGGGCCGAGGGATTGACTACTTACCTGGCTGATTATGCACTTGCCGCCGACCAGGGTGCGGAAGCCGCACAAAGCATGCGTATTAAATGGTTACGCGATTACGCGGCGCTTCCCGTCGAGCGAGACCAGCCGGTCAAGGCCTTCACCTCAAAGGAGCACCAGGCTTCCCAGGTGATTGGATATAACAAGGTTGCCTTTATTTTTCACATGTTGAAGCAGGAAATCGGGTCGGTTGCGTTTGATCAGGGTTTGCGGGAATTCTGGGAAAAGCACATTAATGCGACCGCCGCCTGGCGGGACCTGCAGGCAGCATTCGAAGATGCGTCAAACCGGGATCTCGACTGGTTTTTCAGGCAGTGGCTGGCGCGCGCCGGCGCGCCGCGACTGAGCCTGGGCGCACATAGCGTAACCCGGCATGAAGCAGGCTTTCGAACCCGTATAGAAATATTGCAACCGGTTACCGGCTACCGGTTCAAATTGCCGCTGCTGCTGGCCACGGTTGACGGTAATCAGCAACACGAAATAACCATCAGTGAAACCCTGACAAGCGTCGAGTTCGTCACGCCGGCAAAACCACTCTACCTGCAGGCAGATCCTGGCAGCGATATTTTTCGACGACTGCATCAAAACGAGGCACCACCCATCCTGCGCGATGTTACGCTGAACGCGACAAGCCGCACGCTGGTTGCGTCCGCGGATGACCTTTTTACACAGACCGCTAAGCGCCTGGCGTCAAGGCTCATGGATACCCAGCCGGTTATTGAAAGCCTGGCCGCAGCGCAACAACCGGGTCATCCGTTGTTGCTGATTACCACCAATGACGGATTGGCTGAGCAACTAGAGTTGCTGCGACTGGAACGGCCTGCGAGCTTACCGCGGGTGGCCTACTCGGCGGAAGTCTGGACCACGCGCCGCACCGACGGTGCGCCGGTACTCGTGGTTTCCGCCGCGAATGCCGACGACCTGGAATCGTTGCTGCGGCCGTTGCCCCATTACGGCGGGCAGAGTTACGTATTATTCGAAGCTGGCCGCGCCGTAAATCGGGGCATCTGGCCGATTACGCGTGGCGCTTTATTCCGCGATCTTGCCCCCTGAAGCCTGGGCTGCCTTTAACTTGCGCGCGACCCACTGGTGAAAGTGATGGGTCGGGTTATCCATCACCGGCGAAAACACGCCACCGCCGTAACCCGGAGACTGGCGACCGCGCTGCATGCCTTCAACCGCGTCGATGTCTTCACTGAAAACAACCCGCCATGATTCGAGGGTGGCATTGCGGCTTGCCGCGTGTTCGTCGGAAAGCGCCTCCTCGCCAACGTAGTAAAGGCGCAGGTGCTCGACGGACCTGTCGCAGGACAGGGGTTCGATAATCATCGCGAACGCATGGTCGGCCTGTATCCCGAGCAGCACGTTTGGGTAAAACGAAACATACTCGGCCTGTTCGAGTTTTTCCTGCGGCCATTCCGGAAAGCGCGGCAGCGCCGTGCCGGCCTGGTCGTAGAGACGGTAGGCGTTGCTGCCTTGCCCGCCAAAGTTATCGCCATACATGATGTGGTAATGATCCTCGAGGCGGGAATAGGTGTTAAGACCGGGATGAATCCACGGCAGGTGGTAGCTTTCGCAATAGTTTTCTACCGCCAGCTTCCAGTTCGAGTTCACCGCGATTTTCATGCCCCTGCCGTTGGCCGCGGTTCTTAATCGATCGAGACCCGTTTGACCCAGAAAATTATCCCACTTCGCGGTCAGCGGTTTGATGTAATCCTCGAAGTCAGGGGCGTCACCGGAAAGGTTGATGAAAACCACGTCCATCCACACGGTCGAGCGCACCGGCTTCAGTCCGTGGTCGCAGTGATTGAAGCCGTCTGATTTTTGTTGCCCGATTCCACCCAGGTGAGGGGTGCCCTTGAGTTCGCCATCAAGATTGTAGGACCAGGAATGGTACTTGCAGCGCAACGCGCCCTGGACTTCCATTTCATCGTGCACGAGGATCATGCCGCGGTGGCTGCAGACATTATGGAACACCTTGATCTCATCCTGCTTGTTGCGCAGGATGACCAGTGGCAGACCCATGAATTCGACCGGTTTAACGTAACCCTTTTTTGGCAGGTCGCTTGCAAACCAGAGCCCCGCCCAGCTTTTGCCGAGTACATGATCGCGTTCCTGGGCCAGGAATTCGTTGCTGGTATAGGCCTGGTTGGGTAGCCCATTCGCCTTTTCGATTGGCTGCAGGATCGCGTCAACGGGGATGCTCGGTACTGTAGTCTGGTTCATGGGTATAATCCTCAATATCAAGCCCGGATTACGATCGGGCATCTACGAAAAGTAAACATTGCGACGATTACCCCGATTTGGCAATATTAAAAAACTTCAATTTGGCTTTACTTTAAGTAAACTGTAACGGTTCCCATGGCGCGTCGTTATTACCAGCTTCCGAGTCTCACCGGGCTCAACACTTTTGATGCCTGCGCCCGAAATGGCAGTTTTACCGCCGCGGCTGCCGAACTCGGTGTCACGCTGGGGGCGGTAAGCCGACAGGTAAAGGCACTCGAAACCGAGCTCGATTGTGCGCTATTCCTGCGGCTGCACCGCGGTGTTGAACTTACCGCCGAGGGAATCGACCTGTTCCAGGTGCTCAGTTCGAGCTTTCAACAAATTGGCAGGCTGTGCCAGGAATTCAGAAACCGGGCCAAGAGCCTGGATGTCACCATTGCCGCCACGACCGCTTTTGCTTCGTTGTGGCTGATGCCGCGGCTTGGTGACTTCTGGCAGCAGTACCCTGATATCAATTTGAACCATGCCATATCGGATAACCCGGGCGACAGCGGGTTCGTCAACGCCGATATTCGGATTCGCTATGGCGATGGTCGATGGCGTGGCGAACAGACGTTGAAATTGTTTGACGACCGGATCTACCCGGTTTGTGGGCGCGGATTTGCCGAACATCACGATCTTTTGCAGCCGCCGGATTTACTGCAGTTCCCGTTGCTTCAGCTGGACAGTGTCGACCCGGCATGGACTGGATGGGGCGCCTGGATGGCGCAGTGGAACTGTGATATTTCCCAGGCAAATTTTAGGCGTTTCAACAATTATGTCGTTGCGCTGCAGGCCGCGGAAGAGAACCAGGGCATTGTCCTGGGATGGCATTCGCAGGTCGAGGCACTGATTCGAAGCGACAAGCTGGTTCGAATCGGCGAAATGGAAATCCCGGCGCCGGGTTCATTTTATCTCACCTGGGACGAAACACGTCCGCTGTCGGACGCGGCGCAGCGTCTGCGCGACTGGCTGGTCGAGATGGGCAGGGAATTTACCGATCCGGGGAATCGCGCCGTCGTTTAACCAGGTAAGTTAGCGCCTTGCTGGTCAGCTTGACGGCAGACTTGAATTGTTCGTAGCTGTTTTTATCGAGCCGGTTAACACCCTGGGCTCGATCGCTGAATATCATGCCAACCGGCT
>CALZHS010000091.1 GCA_945787265.1 uncultured Gammaproteobacteria bacterium
TTTGCAGTGCGCGGCCACATCGGTGAAGACTTCACGCAGGTGGTAGTTATAGGTGGTCTTGAAATCGTTCACGATCTGGTCGCGCGCGGTACGGTCCTGGATGCCGCCCGCACCCTGATCGATGAACTCGGTCGGACCGCGCAAACAGACCGCCTTGAACACCTTGTCGACCTGGCACTGCGCGAAGGCGTGGCTGTTGGCAAGTTCCTCGCCCAGCGACTTGGCGCCGAAACCGGTGGCGTTACCCTTGTCGTCTTTGGTCAGCGGGGTCGCGGTGCGACTGTCGCTCCAGCCGAGCAGCGCATTCTGGCCGTTGCGCCAGTAGTTGACCCAGCTGTTGTCGGTGGTGATGTAACCGGGTTCGAAGTTGCTCGGGTTGATCAGGTGCTTGAGAGTGACGGAGCCCGGTGTATAAACCAGCTGGCCGTCCTCCTTTACGTTGTTGTAATCCCACTCGTAAAAGGCGAAAGCGCCGGCCATGCCGTCCATGCCGGCGTGGCAGCCAACGCAGGAGTTCAGAAAGATGCGGCTGTCACCGCCGGGGCTGCGCGAAACGTCCTGGCGCACACGGTCAGGAGTGCGGGATATGTCCTTGAGCGGCTCAAGATCCGAGCACAGGTGATTCATCATCGTGAAACGAAACATCGCGCGGTTGGTGCCGTCGGAATAAAACGCCATCGCGCCCGCACGCGACGTCATGATGCCCGCAGCGCCACTGTTCGGTATCGCGTTATTAGTGACCGCGCTCTGCGTGGTTTGCTGCAGGACCAACGGGTTGGATAGGTTGCCCGTGGTTTGCGGATTGAGGTCCTCGAGCGCTTCGTAGTGAAGATTATTGCTCATGTTGTATGCCGGAGCGTTGTTACCAACATAGACCAGGTCGTCGTAGAGGATCCTGCGAAAATCGTGCTCGTCGCGCACCACGCCGATGATGGTCGCGGAATAATCGTTGAGATCGGTGAATACGGTTTGCGCTTCGTTAGTCCAGGGCGCGGCGAAGTTTTTCAGCGTAACGTTATAAAAAGCGGCGCTTTCAGGGTTGGTCAGGGGCGTCCTGGTGACGTAATCGGCGGCACTTCTGCCGCTTGGATCACTTAACAGAAGCGTCTCCATCGCATCGATGGTGGCAGTTGTGGGATTGACACCGGTGAGCCGGTCGAAGATTCGCTTGGCCTGGCGGCGCTCCGCGTCGCCCGCCCACAGCGCCTGGCTGGTCACCAGTGCGACTGTAACCATGCCGATTGTAAGTTTGTTTTTCAATACCATGGTTTTTCCCGTCTGTCTCCTTAACCGTGTCGCGGCATTCCCTGTGTGAGGGGTCCTGGTGCGTATTAATCTAGCACAGGGATCTTGCCCAAATTGCGATTTGATCCGGTAATAGTTCACAAAATGGTTAATTACCGGTGACCGTTTTCAGATTGCTGATAAGCTTATTTCACTGCCTATCGTTAATCCGTCAACCAAAAAACCGTAGCTATAAGTTTACGAGGATAAACTGCACAAACGTATACCGTTCATACCGAAAATGGCACAGCCTGTCAGAAATCGGGAGATAGACGGGCAGCGTCGAAGATAAACTAGCTAACCTGAGGATAAGTTGGCCGGCGAAGCAAAACAGGCCCCCTTAGTTTTGGAAACGTTAATTAAAGTAGGCAAATAAAGGAAAATGACGCAGACCATGATGATGCTAAGTCAATATCTAGAGCCTTTTATAAAAGGAATGCAGTCCAAGATGCGGGTCTGTGGCCTCGCGGGTCTGTGCCTGTCGGTGCTGACAATCAGCGCCTGCGGCGGAAGCTCGGGTGACGGCATCGATCCCGGTATCATCGAAATCCCGATTGCGTTTATCAAGCGCCCGATCCCGGTCGACGATATGGGTGCCGATGCCCAGGCGGATTTACGCGATCCCCGTTTTTTCGGTGAGGGTGGCGATGTTTACCTGCGCTCCAGTTCGGCCGTGGGTGCCGCGGTGACCAATATCACCGGTGCAGTGACGGGCGGCAGGGGCGATGTCAAAGGGCTCAACGCATCTTATGACGGCAGCAAGCTGATTTTCTCATTGCGCCTGTTCGATCCCGATCCCGACGACGATGTCGTGCCGAGCTGGAACATCTACGAATACGACATTGAAAACCAAACCTTGCGCCAGGTGATACCGCCCTCGATTTCCGAAGACGGCGATGATTTGTATCCATCCTATTTACCCGATGACCGGATTGTATTTACCTCGAGCCGCCAGGAGCAGGCGGAGGCTAATCTACTCAACGAAGGCAAGCCGATTTTTTCCGCGGTGGTCGAGGATGAGGATACCATTGCGCTGGTATTGCACGTGATGAATCCGGATGGCTCGGACATACACCAGATTTCGTCCAACCTGAGCAACGACCTCTACCCGCAGGTGTTGACCCGGACCAATGCCGGTCAAATTATTTACAGCCGCTGGGACAAGGCAGCTGGCGACAAGGGTTTGCACCTTTATAGAAGCAATCCTGACGGTAGCAATAATGAGGTTTTGTATGGTTCCCATAGTCACGCTACCGGCACCAGTAACAGCGATATTCATTTCACCAATCTTCGTGAAATGCCCGATGGCAACCTGATGGTCATTGCCAAACCCTACACCGGCACTTTTGACGGCGGCGATATCTTGATCATCGATAAAAACCGATTCGTCGATTTTGACAAGCCAGTCTGGTCGCAGTCGGGGCTTGGCGGTCCGGCGCAGCGTTCTGCAACCGTTGCCGACGTTGCAACCGACGGTTCACTCTCGCTCGACGGTCGCTACAGCTCGGCATTCCCACTGCAGGACGGCAGTAACAGGATGCTGGTGAGCAGATCGATATGCCAGGTCAATGACGGCGGAGAGATAAGGGCCTGCGAGAGTTCCGATATAAACGATCCCGGTGTACAGGAGGTTTCGCCCGCTTATTCGATCTGGCTGTACGATTTAGACGAAGACACTGCCCGGCCAATCGTGCTTGCCGAGCGGGGCCAGGTAATTACCGAGGCCATCACGCTGCAGGCGGGTTTGCGGCCAAATATAATTTTCGACAAAACCATAGAGCTGAACGCCACCTGGGAAACGGATAATGTCGGTGCGATCAATATCAAGAGCGTCTACGACATGGGCGATAACAGCTTTAATGGATGCTTTTTTAACGTCTGTGTAAGCGACCTGGTCGATGCCGGTGAGACGGTCAATATCAACTCGGTTCAGGATTTTGCCGATCCGGCAAACGCCAGCGCCAAACATCGCCCGGCGCGATTTGTCCGTTTTCTAAAAGCAGTGACAATGCCGGAAGATGACGATCCGGTGAATCCGGATCTCGACAATGCCGCATTCGGATTGCAGCGTAATCTCGGCATGCGCGAAATCGTCGGTTACGCACCGGTTGAGCCTGACGGTTCGGTGATGGTCAAGGTTCCGGCGAACGTGCCGCTCGCGCTTGAGGTGCTCGATGGCGGCGGTCGCCGTATCGGTCCACGCCATAACAACTGGTTCCAGGTTTTACCGGGCGACACGCTGACCTGCAACGGCTGCCATACGCATAATACCGGCGGCGCCACGCCGCAACCGCATGGGCGTGCCGATGCGCGCGCGCCATCGATCAATGGCGGCGTGCAGGTAACGCCGCTGCCCAATACCGAGATCCCGGGCACCGGCATCGCCTATTTCACCTTCAGCTCAGGCCAGACGCTCGCCGAAATCCGGTTCTCGCGCGTCGGTTCTGAATTGCCGCCGGCGCCGGAGCCGCAGCTGAGCGCGGACCTGGTCTACAGAGATTACTGGACTGCACCCGGGGTGGCGCGCCCGGATCTGAATAACCCGGTAGGGCCAGACATGTTTTTTGCCTACAACTACGACGATCTCGATGCCGTCAGTCTGAACGGCATACTGCCGCCGGAGCTTAACCGGCCGGTACGTAATTCCGACTGCAATGCAACGACGCCGGCGGTCGTGCCGTGGAAGTCAACCTGTCGCGTAGCGATTAGCTATCCGCGCCATATTCACGCGATCTGGAGTGTGCCCAGAGGCGACGACGATTTCATCATTTTACCGACCAACCCCGCTGACGGCGATCCGAGCACGCCGCTGGTCGTCATGAATGACGATGGCGATCTCAATAACGGCGACGGCATTCCCGACGGCACTTGCACCAGCTGTCACAACGCCATCATCGACAATACAGCCGCCATCCCCTACGGGCAACTCGATTTGACTACCGATCCAAACCAGGATCCCAATGATCGATACCGGGCTTACAACGAGTTGCTGACAAATGACAACGCGATGGTGCTCGCAAATATGGGTGCCAACGTCGTCGAGGATGCCAATATCAACGTACCGCGCAGCATGACGCAGGCGGGTGCGCGCAGCAGCTATTTCATCGAAAAAATGACCGGCGAAGAACTCGACGCGGGTAGAAATATATTTAGCACCTTCGATCATGCAGGCCTGTTAACTCCGGCCGAACTGAAATTGATCAGCGAATGGCTCGACCTCGGCGCGCAAAATTTTAACGACCTATTTGATCCGGCAGCGCCACAAAACTAAATAAGTTGTACTAGATTTAGTTGTTGTACTGATACGAGAATAATCAGCTTGAAACAATACATGGGATTGCTTTTGCCCGGTCTTGTCCTATTACTAACCGTTAGCAGCCAGTCGTTGCATGCGCAATCGGAAAATGAGGAAGGATCGTTGGTTGCGCAGGATTCTCCAAAGGATGATACGGGATACAGGGTAACCATTGCCGAGCCTTTTATCGAACTACATACCGGTCCCGGTGCTGGTTACCCGATTTACTACGTGATCGATCGTGGTAGCGAAGTGCGCATAATCCGCCGCAAAACTGACTGGTTCAGGATCGAGAGCAAGGATGGGAAGACGGGATGGGCAAGCCGTGAACAGATGCGCGAAACGCTACTGCCTAGTGGAGAAAAATTCAAACTTGTCGAGTTGGGTGAAGATGAATTCGAAAAGCGTAAGTGGGTATTTGGTTTGACGGGTGGCGAATTTGATTATACGCCGGTATTCACGGTATTCACGGGTTACTCTTTTACCGAAAATTTAACCGCTGAAGCGCATTTTGGCCAGTCCGTAGGGAGTGTCTCGAGCAGTACTTTTTTCAAATCGAACCTGGTGATGCAGCCTTTACCCGATTTAAAGTATTCCCCGTATCTGACGCTCGGACTTGGGAAGATCAGTATCGATCCGGGAGCCACGTTAATTGCGGCAAATGCCGATGCCGATAATTCTTTTGCCCAGTTTGGACTGGGTGTGCAGCGCTATATCAGCCGAAGTTTCCTGTTTCGGTTCGAGGTCAACGAGTACGTCATATTTTCCGCCACCAGTACCAGAGACAACAACGAGGAAATAAGCGAATGGAAATTCGGTTTCGCAGTTTTTTTCTAGCGATCTCGTTCCTGATTGCCGTGACGCCGGTGACCGAGGTTGCCGCCCAGAGTGATGAGGAAGAGCAATCCAATCTGATCGAACCACAGATCGAGCGTATCGAGTTTGATGAGAGTCAGATTGATTCGGATGATTTTGAAATTGCCGCTTACGCTGGGTACCTGGCCATCGAAGATTTCGATACCAACTTTGTAACTGGCATGAAACTCGGTTATCACATTTCGGAAGATTTTTTTGTTCAGGCCTCCTATGGCAACAGCGATTCGGGTGAGACCAGTTTCGAAATCCTCAGCGGGGGTGCGCCGCTGTTGTCAGATGATGAACGAGAGATTGAGTACTATCTCGTTACCCTGGGTTTCAACCTGTTTCCAGGCGAGGCATTTCTCACCGATTCGACTACATTTAACACGGTGTTTTATTTTTCTGGTGGCGTAGGTACAACCCGATTCGCGGGTGACGATCGTTTTACCATCGCCTACGCCGTTGGACACCGGACCCTGTTTGCGGATGGATTCAGTTTGGATATCGAGATGCGGGACCTGATTTTTGACCTGGATATTTTTGGCACCGAGGAATCTACCAATAATCTCGAGTTTACGGTGTCATTAAACTTTTATTTATAAGGAGAATGGATATGAACAGCATGTTATCGCGAACCGGACTCAGCTTGCTGCTGCTGTGTTTCTTATCTTTCACGGGTGCAAATCCCGTGAACGCGGCCTCGCTTAAGGGCCAGGCACCAAACTTTACCCTGAAGTCATTAACCGGCAAAAATCTCAAGCTCAGCGAAATGGCCGGTAACGTGGTTTTAATTAACTTCTGGGCGTCCTGGTGTGGACCCTGCCGGGAAGAAATGCCGTTGCTGAATGACCTGCACAAGAAGTATGAACCGCTTGGTTTCACGGTGCTCGGTGTTAACGTCGAAGAAGACGCGAAAAATGCCCGCGGTTTCCTGAAGAACTTTCCAGTCGATTTCCCGGTATTGCTGGACAATAAAAACCAGGTCAGTAAGCAATACAATGTTATTGCAATGCCGACGACCGTTGTCGTGGATCGCGATGGCAACGTGCGGTTTTTACACAAGGGTTATAAGCCGGGCGATGAAGCGAAGTATCGCAAGATGGTGAAAAAGCTGGTGCGCGAGTAGTGAGATGAAACGGATACTCACATTGGCACTATTGGCTGGCGCCTTAATACAGGCCGGTTGTGCGATCGAGCCCTGGGTTAAACCCTACGAGCGAGCAAACCTGGCGGACCCCATTATGAGTTTTAACCGTGACCCGGTATCGGCGAGCTACATACATCATGTTTATGATTCTCGCGAAGGCGCCAGGGGTGCAGGGATAGCAACCGGTGGCGGACGCTCAAGACCGTTTCGCCGAATAATCTTAATTAGTTTCGGATAAGGTCGAGGATCGAAGTTGGGGTAGGCGAGCCATCTG
>CALZHS010000092.1 GCA_945787265.1 uncultured Gammaproteobacteria bacterium
TCGCTCTCGCGCAGGGATTCACGCAGCCCCTGGGTAACCTGTCGCAGCAAGGCGTCGACAATATACTGCCCACGCTGCTGCGCAAAAGCGTCAAGTCCCGCAATACCGATCATGACCAGGGCATATCTGCGCCCGCTGCGTTTTCCCTCAAGTATTGACTGCGACAGGCGATCTTCAAAAATGACGCGATTGTTGAGCCCGGTGACCGGGTCTCGCTTGGCCATTTTTTGCATCACGTTAAAATCGTCAATCATCGCCTCGAGCCCTGGCCTGACCGTGCCTTGCCGGTCGCTCTTATCTTCCTGCTGGCTCTGCGCCGCCAGGTGCATTTTATTGGCAAGTTCGAGCAGGGGTTTGATCAAGTTGAGGTGTAACAAAACCAGCACCAGCGACGCGGCCGCTACCAGTACCGTAAACACGATCGCCGCCTGGCTTTTGAAAAGATCCCAGAATGTCAGCGTTTGTACCTCCAGGTGCAGCTCGGCAAACACGGGCTTTTCTGCGCCGACCGGAATCGTGATCTGGCTGCCCCTATCGCCATCGGCGTTGAATTCCTGGTACTGTATGCCGCGCTCGTTCTCGGGGACTCGCTGCAGGTAGCGGCCCGACTTGCTTGAGAACTCGACCAGAAAATCGAAATAATCCATACTGACCAGCAGTACCGCAGGATTGCCCTCGGCTGCAACCGGACCGGCGATTTCAAGCAATGCCTTATCATCGATGCGGCAACTCGAAATCTTTGGAACCAGGAAATTATCGAAATTATCCCGATGCATCTGGCTCGGCTGCTGGCAACCTGGTTTACTGGATTTCGACACCGGCCGCCCTTCCTGGTCGAAATGAACCAGGTTGACTGCCCAGATATTTGGATTCCGCTGGTAATAACTCCAAAGGAAAGACTGGAAGGCCTGGGTGTCGGCCGATGACTCGGCCAGCGTGCTGAGCAGGTAATATTGCGATTGCAGCCAGAGATGCTGCTTTTGCTGCAGCTGCAGCACCTGTGCATGCAGGTTTTGTCGCAGTGTGGTGGCATTCTGTTGGCCCTGGCGATCAATCATCACCAGCAGTGACAGACACCACAGGGTAAACATCAGCACGGTCAGGCCGGTCACCACCAGCACGCTGAAAGAAGAGATATTGAGTTTCAGAAATCGGAACACGGATTACTCGATGTTTTGCACCTGTTCACGCATCTGTTCAATCAGGACCTTGAGATCAACCGCATATTGCGTGGTCTGACTGTCCTGGGATTTCGATCCCAGGGTATTGGCTTCCCGGTTCAGTTCCTGCATCAGAAAATCCAGCCTTCGTCCAACCGCTTCATTACGATCCAGCACGTTTAACACTTCGGTCACATGTGTATCGAGCCGATCGAGTTCTTCCTCGACATCGAGTTTTTGCGCCAGCATAACCAGCTCCTGCTCGAGTCGGTCCTGGTTCGCGTTTTCACGCCACTGTTTCAATTTTTCGTCAAGATTAGCTTCCCATTTCTGGCGCAACGCATCCATCATTTCGGGTCGATGCTTGCGCACTTCTGCGACGATACCACTGATCTGCGCACTACGGCTGCGAATTAATTCATCGAGTGCCTTACCTTCGGTCTCACGACCCTGCTGCAGTTGTTTCAGAGCGGATTCGAGACAGGACAACGCCAGCTTGTTGAAAGCAGTCAAATCCCGCTCGGCGTCGGCGATGACGCCAGGCCAACTTAAAATATCGGCAACCGATAGTTTGCTGCCTTCGTGAACGATATTAAGAACCTGCTGCTCTACTTTACGCAGGCTCAACACGATATCCTCGTTCAGGCTTATGTCGCGTTGCTGCTTCTGATCAAGTTTGTAACGCATCCCCAGGTCAATCTTGCCTCGGGTCAGGTATTTCGCCACTAACTTGCGGATTTCGGGCTCGAGTTGCCTGAAGTCCTCCGGTACCTTGATACCGGGCTCCAGGTAGCGATGATTGACCGAGCGCAGCTCCCAGATAATCGATCCGGATTCGTTGGTCTCCTCTACCCGGGCAAAGCCGGTCATGCTTCGTATCACAATGCGCGTCTCAGAGTAATTGCAGGTGGCATCATAGCCTATTTTTCCGATTCCCTTAAACCGCATGTCAAATCAAAGCCAAATGTTGCGGACGGCTATAACCTGGATGAGTATAATTGCCGCTCGTTTTACGGAGACGACATAATGCGACCCAGTGCGCGTGCAGCGGACGAGCTGAGACCGGTCAGAATTTCCCGCAACTATATTAAACATGCCGACGGTTCGGTCCTGATCGAGTTCGGCGACACCCGCGTAATCTGCACCGCTTCGGTAGACAACTCGGTGCCCGGATTTTTGCGCGGCCAGGGTAAAGGTTGGGTGACGGCCGAATACGGTATGCTGCCGCGTTCCACCGGCAATCGTATGCGGCGCGAAGCGAGTGCCGGAAGACAGGGGGGGCGCACGATGGAAATTCAGCGTCTTATCGGCCGCGCGCTGCGCGCCAGTATCGATACCAAAAAACTGGGAGAACGCACGATCACGGTCGATTGCGACGTCATCCAGGCCGATGGCGGCACCCGCACGGCGGCCATCTCGGGCGCCTGGGTGGCACTGTCCGATTCGATACAGGGATTAATCGACGCGGGTGAGGTTGAACTGAATCCAATCGAATGCCAGGTAGCCGCGGTTTCGGTGGGCATTTACGACGGTGAACCGGTACTCGACCTCGACTATGCCGAAGACTCGGGTGCGGACACCGACATGAACGTTGTTATGAACAACCAGGGCGGATTTATTGAAGTCCAGGGCACTGCCGAAGCAGCCGCTTTTAGCGACCAGGAATTGAACAGCATGCTTAGACTGGCGCGTGCCGGTATTGAGCGTATCTTTGACTTCCAGTTAAAGGCGTGAAAAGACTGGTACTGGCATCTGGAAATCCCGGCAAGCTGCAGGAGCTATCGGCACTGCTCGCGGATCTCGGCTACGAGCTGCATGCCCAGTCTGAATTCAACGTACCCGAGGTCGCCGAAACCGGAACCACTTTCGTCGAGAATGCGATTATCAAGGCACGGCACGCCGCCGAAGTTACCGGCTTGCCGGCGCTGGCGGATGACTCCGGGATAGAAGTCGATGCACTCGACGGCGCCCCCGGGGTTTACAGTGCGCGCTTTTCAGGGCCCAACGCCAGCGACGCAGCCAATAACGCCCTGCTAATTGAAAAGTTAAGCGACATACCTTCCCGACAGCGCAGTGCGCGTTATCGCGCCGTAATCGTCTTGATGCGTCACGCCACCGACCCATCGCCGCTGATCTGCGAGGGTAGCTGGGAAGGCATTATCCAGCTCGAACCTGCGGGTGACGGTGGCTTTGGTTACGATCCCTACTTTTTCCTGCCTGACCGGGGTTGCACCAGCGCACAGCTAAGCGCCGCGGAAAAGAACCGCCTGAGTCATCGCGGCAAGGCCCTGGCCGAGTTGAAGCGCAAGCTGGTCGAGCAAGGTGTTTGACAGTAATCCGCCGCTGGGGCTGTATGTTCACCTGCCGTGGTGCACGAAGAAGTGTCCCTACTGCGACTTTAATTCACACCAGTCGGAGGTGATCCCGGAACAGCAGTATGTCAAGGCCCTGCTGAACGACCTGGAACAGGATTTACCACTGGTTTGGGGTCGTGCCATCGAAACCATTTTTATCGGCGGCGGCACACCCTCGCTTTTTTCCGCGGCGGCCATCGAATGCCTGATGTCGGGACTGCGCGCAATGCTGAATTTCGCACCGGCGATCGAGATTACGATGGAGTCCAATCCGGGCAGCGCCGATGCCGCAAACTACCGGGGCTACCGTGAGGCCGGCGTTAACCGGCTCTCTATCGGGGTGCAAAGTTTCAATGATCAAAACCTGCGAACGCTCGGTCGCGTGCACGACGGCAACCAGGCGCTAAGCGCATTTGAGATGGCGCGCGCGGCGGGTTTCGAGAACATCAACCTGGACCTGATGTTCGGGCTGCCCGCACAGAGTGTCGACGACGCCAGCGACGACCTCGGGCGCGCAATCGCGCTGGGACCCGAACACATATCACACTACCAGCTGACAATCGAACCGAACACACTATTCCACCACGATCCTCCAGCAAATATGCCGGATGACGATTTGAGCTGGGAACAGCAAAACGCCTGCCAGTCCCTGCTCGAAGGCAACGGTTATCGGCAGTATGAAGTTTCAGCCTACAGCCTCGAAAAAAGACAGTGCGAGCACAATATCAACTACTGGCAGTTCGGCGATTACCTTGGCATCGGTGCCGGCGCACACGGCAAGATTACGCTTGCCGGCGAAAACCGCGTGATTCGTCGGGTACGGCAGCGCCAACCGCGAGCCTACCTTGAAGATGACGGTCACGGCAGCATTACCAGCGAAACCACGCTCGACGAAGACGATCTGCTGTTCGAGTTCATGCTCAACGCACTGAGGCTCAAACAGGGTTTCCCGAGTCGCCTGTTCCGCGACAACACTGGATTATCGCTAAATTCGCTGCTGCCCGGGCTGGAACTGGCGCGCGACAAGGGTCTGGTCGTTTTTGACAACGAAAAAATTACCCCCACGGCGCTCGGATTTTGCCATTTAAACGACCTGCAAACCCTGTTTTTAGGCCAGCAAGCCCCCAAAAAAAGGCCCTTCTTCGATTCTGCGGAGAGAATTATTCACAACTGACAATTTAACGCGAAAAAATGTCAAGCCGTTTTTTCGATTTTTCGCCCGTTTGCATCCAGATTTTCTAAGTGCTTGATTTTTAAACATTTTATGAGTTGGTTAAAAATTGACTAATCTAACAAAAACCCAGGGTTTAACAGGCTTTGGCTGACGCCGATCATAGTTACGCACAAACTTATCCACAGTTTTTGTGGATAAAATCAGGGTGAATAATCGGTTCAGGGTTTTATAAATAATTAGTTATAAAACACTTTAAGTTTCGCTCCTAAGTTAAAATTAAAAAGGCAGCGTGACAGCCAGAAAACACTTGCACTTTTACCACCAAAAGGTCAAAATCCCCGCCTTTTAGCGCCAGCCCGGACAGCACTCTCATCATGAAACCAGAAATCCATCCCGAATACAGGGACGTCGTGTTCCAGGACATTTCGTCTGATTTTGCAATCCTGACCCGGTCGACGGTACCAACCAGAGAAACCATCAAGTGGGAAGACGGTAAAGAGTATCCATTGCTGAAACTAGAGATTTCAAGCCAGTCGCACCCCTTTTACACCGGCAAGCAGCACATCCTGCAAACCGCAAAACAAGTCGACAAGTTCCGTCAAAGATACGGCAAGTCATAAAGCGTAAAGAATTCTTCAAAGGGTGCCCAGGCGCCCTTTTTTTTGTCTTGAATAAACCGCGTTAGCCCCCAATAATTCACACATGAAGTACGCTACTTTACTGACTCTTTTGCTGAGCCTTGCGCTCGGCGCCTGTGCGGTTAACCCGGTAACCGGCGAACAGGATTTTGTGACTATTACGGAAGCCGAGGAAATCAAGCAGGGACAACGTTACCATAAGGAAATAATTGCTACTTACGGTATCTACGATGATCCTGCGCTACAGCAATATGTAAATCGAATTGGCCAGGAACTGGCGGCAAAGAGCCATCGTGCATACCTCAAGTTTACCTTTACGGTGCTGGATTCCCCGGACATAAATGCATTTGCGCTGCCCGGCGGTTATGTCTACGTCACGCGCGGTATCATGGCCTACCTCGGCTCCGAGGCAGAACTCGCAGGTGTGATCGGACATGAAATCGGGCACGTCACTGCGCGCCACTCGGTGCGCCAACAGGGCGGCCAGTTCGCCTCGAACATACTCAGCATACTGGTTGCCACCGCAACCGGTGAGCAGACACTGGGGAGTCTCAGTCAGCAGCTCAGTACCGGCCTGATTCGCGGCTACGGACGCGATCACGAGCTGGAGGCGGATCGCCTGGGCGCCGAGTATCTGCATACTGCCGGTTATGACCCGGAAAACATGCTCGAAGTAATCGGCGTGCTCAAGGACCAGGAGGTTTATGAAAAAGCTCTGGCAGCCAGCGAGAACCGCCAGCCCAACATTTATCATGGCGTATTCTCGACGCATCCGCGCAACGATGATCGACTCAAAACCGTGGTTCGGAAAGCCAAAAAACTTTCTGTCAAAACCTACCGCGATAACAACCAGGTGGGTTATGAAAAAATGATCGATGGCATGCTCTGGGGTCCCAGCGTCAAGCAGGGTATCGTCACCAATAACCGCTTTGCACATCCTGAGCTCGCCATCGGTCTGCAGTTGCCCAGGGGCTGGAAGGTTGACAATAATCCCCGGTTCCTCGAAGCCAGGAATCCCGGGACCGGTGCCCTGGTGCAGATCGGGGTAATGCCGCTTAAAAAAAATGAATCGCTGGACGAGATGTTAAAACGCCTGACCCAAAGTAAAGAATTGAAGGTTAGCAAGAAGACCTACGGGGTTACCGCGAGTACCCGGGTCAAGCCGCGTGGCGGCGATTACCAACCTGCCCGCGTTAGCGCAATTGCGCTCGAGAATTCACAAGCCCTGACCCTGTTCGGCACCTCGAGCAAGGATCATTTCGCCGACACCGATAAAAAGCTGCTCGATATTAATCAAAGCTTTCGGCGCCTCAACCAGGCGCAGATCGCCGCGATCAAGGTCCCGCGTTTGAAAATCGTCAGGCCTGATGTCCAGAGCTTTACAGGCCTGGCGCA
>CALZHS010000093.1 GCA_945787265.1 uncultured Gammaproteobacteria bacterium
CACCGGCAAACACAAGATCACCATTGATTACGGTACCCTGTCCCACCAGCGTGTCGATTCGAGCGGCACTAAAACCTTTCTTTCTACCAAACATTTATACTCCTTCGGACAGTACTCGCGTCCATGAAATTGTTTCCGAAAATGATTTTACCTTCTTTGTAGTTGGTTTGATGCCTATTTCAACCTCGAAAGGCGCGAAACCTTCGGGCAGCACTACATCACCCTCAAAAACCTGGAAGTACCTGAATGAAAACTTGGTGACTTTCGCCGAATTTTCAAGGGCCAGGTCAGATAATTGCAACTCGCTGACGCCGCCCGCCGTCTCTCCCCGAATGCGAATATCAGCGCCACCACTGATCTTCCTGGTACTTTTGCCGCTCTTGGTCAGAATCATTTTATAACTATACTGATTGTGGCTGTTCTTTTTTCGCATTTCGAAGGACTGCAGGTTGACACCCAGGGCAGCATCATTGGGAGAGACGATACCACGGTAGAACGCCAGTTCTTCCTTTTGCGCCAGCAGTTCCTGCTGCAGTTTTATCAACTCCTGGTTGGCGAGCTCGTAGGCATCACGTTCGATCTTGCTACTGCCGTCGAGATGTGCGTTTTTCTGCAGCAGGTTATGGTTACGATTTTCGAGCTCCTCGATGCGGTTGATCAGGGTCTCGCGTTCAAGCTGCAGGAATCCCAGTTCGTAGGACTGGTAGCCCCGCCCCAGGTAAAAAAACATCACCATCAGCATAATCAGCAACACCACTGCGAGCCAGACCTTCCAGGGTCGGTGTTGCCTGACCTGAAATCCTCCATGCAGGCTACTCAAGGCATCATCCCCACGGCGCCGAGCCCGGCAGTTTCATCCAGGCCAAACATCAGGTTCATATTCTGAATCGCCTGTCCAGCCGCACCTTTTACGAGATTATCCTCTACCGACAGTACGACATACTTGTCAGCGGCCTCAAGATAATGCACGGCCATGCGACAAACGTTGGAGCCGCGGACGCTGCGCGTCTCGGGATGCGCACCCGCGGGCATCACGTCAACAAAAGGTTCGCTGCGGTAATAATCCTCGTACAGGCGCTGCACTGGCCCTGCCGAATTCCTTGCATTCGCGTACACGGTCGCGTGTATGCCGCGAATCATTGGCATCAGGTGCGGGGTAAACACGAGATCGGCATCCGCATCGAGGGTTTGCAGGATTGCTTTTATTTCAGGCAGGTGGCGATGTCCGGAGACCGCGTAAGCCTTGACCGATTCGGTGACTTCGCAGAAACCCGTCCCGATACTGGCGTTACGCCCGGCACCACTGGTTCCCGATTTGCAATCGGCAATGATTGATTCGGGTTCGATTAAGCGGTTAACCAGCAGCGGAATCAGTGCCAGTATGACGGATGTCGGATAACAACCCGGATTTGCGACCAGGCGCGCGCCCCGAATAGCCTCGCGGTTCAATTCGGGCAAGCCATAGACCGCCTCGGCTACCAGTTGCGGACAGGCATGGGTTGCGCCGTACCATTCTTCCCAGGTCGGGACGTGCTTGATCCTGAAATCCGCGGCCAGGTCAATTAGCCTGATGCCGGCGGCAAGCAATTCCTTGGCCTGGGTCATCGCAGTGGTATTCGGTGTTGCAAAAAACACGAGATCACAGTCCTGGTAGGAATCCACGGCCGGTTTACTGAATTTCAGATCGACCAGTCCACGGAGGTTCGGAAAAAGCTCGGCGACGGCAGTACCGGCCTCGCTGCGGGAGGTTATCACTTCCACGCGGGCATGCGGGTGCTGCGCCAGCAAACGCATCAATTCCACTCCGGTATAGCCGGTGCCACCAATTATTCCAACCTTTATCATTCTATTGTTCGGGTCATGCCGTTAAAATGAACGCGGCATTATACAAAGACCGTATTTGGACACCATAAAAAACTCCAGTTTACAGTCATTTAGCACACCTTTCTAAGAGATTCTTTAATGATTTGGGTCAAAGCGTTTCACATTATATTCATGGTGGCCTGGTTTGCCGGCATTTTTTACCTGCCGCGCCTGTTTGTTAACCATGCAATGGCCGAAGATGAAGAGGTCAGGGCCCGCCTGGCGCAGATGGAAACCAAGCTCTATCGATTCATAACACCATGGATGCTGTTGACAATAGGCTTCGGTCTGTGGCTACTGTTTGATTACGCCTGGGCAGCTTTTTCCCAGATGTGGTGGCTTCATTTGAAACTGGCCCTGGTCGTGCTTTTGATCGCTTACCATTTTTACTGTGGCAAGATCATCCGTGATTTCGCCAGTAATCGCTGCCAGCGTTCGCACGTCTGGTTCCGCTGGTTCAACGAATTACCGGTGCTGGTGCTGTTTGCCGTGGTCATCCTGGCCGTGGTCAAACCCTTCTGAGGTTTACGCCGGGTTACGCAACCAAACCCATACCTTGATATCACGGAACTATTACAAGATCCCGGATAAGTGCTTTGCACTTTCCGGGATGAGGCCGCGTTTGGCGGCCTCACTTACCGGCCCTGATGAAGCCGCCAAGACCACGTTCGTCCAACATGCCCGCGTACATGTCACGCACCAGGAATGCATCCGACAGGGCAAGTGCCTTTTGCAGGGACTCTGTTAATTCAGAGTAGCTAAATGATCTAATTACCTTCTTCGCGCGCAGCAGGCTGCCAACACTCATCGACAGGCTGTTGATTCCCATACCGAGTAAAGCCATAACTCCCAGGGGATCGCCTGCCAATTCGCCACAAACGCTTACCGGAGTATCGCTAACCGACGCACCCTGCACAATCTGGCACATCGCTTTCAGTACCGACGGGTGCAGCGACGAGTACAGGTCAGCGACATTTTCGTTGTTACGATCAACTGCCAGCAGGTACTGGGTTAAATCATTGGTGCCTATAGATACAAAATCGACCACTGAACAGATGTCTTCTATCTGGTAGACCGCCGATGGCACTTCTATCATCGCACCAATTTTAGGAAGCCCTATTTTTTCACCCACTTCCTCCTCGATTTCGGCGCGCACGCGATTGATCAAAACCAGCGATTCATCCACTTCACTTTTACCACTGATCATCGGCAGTAGAATCTCAAGATTATTGATACCGACATTTGCCCGAATCATGGCGCGCACCTGGGTCACAAATATTTCGGGGTGATCCAGCGTTATGCGGACACCGCGCCAGCCCAGAAACGGGTTAGCCTCGTAGATCGGGAAATAGCTTAGTGGCTTGTCTCCACCAACGTCGAGGGTGCGCAGCGCGACTGGCATTCCCTTGAAGGTTTCCAGCACATTGCGGTAAATCAGGTACTGTTCTTCCTCGCTCGGGAAACGATCGCGGATCTGAAACGGTATCTCGGTCCGATACAAACCCACCCCTTCCGCACCGCTGCGCAGCGACGGAGTGTGATCGGACATCAATCCTGAATTGACCAGCAGCGTGACCTGGTGTTTGTCGGTTGTCACCGCGGGCTGGCCCTTGAGACCGAGCAAATCCTTTTCGATCGCTGCTTCTTCTTCGAGGTACCTGCTGTACTCGTCGAGTATCGCCTTGTCCGGATTAACAAAAGCGGATCCGTTATAACCATCGACAATAAGGTCAACCCCGTCGAGCTGCTTGATCGGTAAATTCGGAACACCCATGACCGCGGGAATACCCAGCGCATGCGCCAGGATCGCGACATGCGACGAGCTGCTGCCATGTGCGGAGACAATGCCGCTGAGACAATCCAGCGGCACATCGGCCAGGTCGGTGGCGGTGACTTCGTCGCCAACCAGTATGGTTTGATCGGGGAAATCGAGGTAAGTACTCTGCTCCAGCATGAGCTTGCGCAGCACCCGCAAACCAAGATCACGGATATCGTTTGCGCGCTCGGCCAGGTATCGATCCTCCATTTGCGTAAACACGTAAGCATGCTGTTCGATCGTGTCTCGCCAGCTTGACGGGGCCCAGCTACCTGCCTTGATGCCCTGTTCGGTATCGTCAATCAGGGATCCACCGGCCAACATCTGTGCATAAGCCAGAAACAGTGCACATTCTTCTTCCGGTAGCGTCGCACGCATCTTTTCCGCTTGCTCGGTCAGCTCTGCGCAAACCTTGCGCACCGCTTCCCGAAAACTTTTTAGTTCGCCATCGATATCGTCGGTTTTCTTGTCGGGGACCGATTCAAGATTAACGCCCCGGTTGAGCACCATCGCGACACCGATCGCCATACCCGGGGCACCCGCAACCCCTTTGACCACTTGGCTGGTTGACTCTGTGCTGAAGCGCCCCTTGCTTTCGGCACGTTCGATTGACGTCGCAAGTTGCGCCGCGAGCGTTGTTAAAAAAGCCTCCTCGTCTTCATTAAACGCGTTTTCCGCTCGCTGCACCGAAATGACTCCCAGCACTTCGCGGTGTGCGATTATCGGCACCCCAAGCACGACCGGGAAATCGACCTCACCCGAATTCGGCACCAGCAGAAATTTCTTGTGCCTGGGTGCATCAAGCAGGTTCATCGCTTCCGCGCGGGCGGCAATCGTGCCAATCAAACCCTGGCCGAACTTTCTTTCTACCTTGCCGATAATGGCAGGATTCAGTCCGTTGCTGGCCTTCAAGACCAGCACGCCGGGATCATTTTCCTTGGCCAGAAAAATAGAGCAGGCCTGGGCATTGAGATCCTGTATCAGGCTCTCGGTTATTAACACCAGCGCACTATCGATATCAGGAGCCCGGTTCACCTCCTGAACGATACGTTGCAACCTGTGTATCATCGATGCCACGGCCTATTCCCCGGAAAGAGCTCGGGCGTCTGCCGGGGCGGACGACGCCGGTAATCTGGACTCCAGTTGTGCCAGCGCGCACTGGTACACGCGGCGTTTGAAAAAGACGACGTTTTCGGCTGGATACCAGTAATCAACCCATTCCCAGTGATCGAATTCCGGTGATCCGGATGCGCGCAGATTGAAACTGCCTTCATCGGCCTCGAGTTGCAGCAGGTACCAGAGCTGCTTCTGGCCGACGCAACGCGGCTCACAGCGACGCATAAACCTTTTTGGCAGCTTGTAGCGCAACCAGCTATCGGTGGCGCCCAGTACCGACACGTGGCCAGACTCCAAACCGGTCTCCTCCCAGAGCTCGCGATACATGGCGTCCATCGGGTTTTCATTGACGGCGATACCGCCTTGAGGAAACTGCCAGGCATCCTGCCCGATACGTCGCGCCCACATCACCTGCCCGGCACTATTGCACAGTATTATTCCGACATTTGCGCGGTAGCCATCCGGGTCAATCATTTCGCTGATCACCTTAAATCGTATAGAATCTGAGCCGCCCATTCTGACATAGACATTCAGAACGCAGCAAGCTGAGACATTGGAACCCCGGCATGACACTCGCAATTTTTGACCTCGATCATACCCTGCTAAATGGTGATAGCGACTACCTCTGGGGCGAATACATGGTTGAAACCGGAATCGTCAACGAGCAGGAATACCGGGGTCGAAACGATGATTTTTATCGCGATTACCAGCGCGGTACGCTCGACAGTGATCGCTATCTCGAGTTTGCGCTCGAGCCGCTGACGCATTTCACCATTGCGGAACTGCACGCATGGCGCGAGGACTACGTGGAAACATGGATTAAGCCAATCATTGCACCCGGCGCTCCAGAATTACTCGATAATCATCGTTCCCGCGGCCATGAATTGCTCATTATCAGTGCAACCAACCGGTTCGTTACCGAACCCATTGCGCGAATACTCGGGGTGCCGACGGTACTGGCCACCGAACCCGAGATCATCGATAACCGCTACACGGGTCGCTTCCTCGGCACCCCCACCTACCAGGAAGGCAAGGTCACGGTCTTAAAAGAGTGGCTCAGCGACAGCGATCATGATCTCGACGGCAGTTATTTTTACAGCGATTCGATCAACGATATCTCGCTGCTAGAACTGGTCGATATACCGGTGGCGGTTAATCCGGATGAGGAGCTAAAAACCATCGCGCAAGCCAGGAACTGGAAAACGATTGACCTGCTCTGACCAGCTGGTCCGGCTGTCGATGCGAACAACCTGGCTGGAAAAGGATTAAACCACGATCAGGCTTTAGGTAAGGTCACGCCCTTCTGTCCCTGATACTTACCCCCCCGGTCTTTATATGAGACTTCACAGACCTCGTCAGACTCGTAGAACAGCATTTGCGCAATCCCTTCATTGGCGTAGATCTTCGCCGGTAAAGGGGTTGTATTTGAAAATTCCAGCGTCACGTGGCCCTCCCACTCGGGCTCCAGTGGCGTGACGTTGACAATAATGCCGCATCGCGCATAGGTGGATTTGCCGAGACAGATCGTCAGCACACTGCGCGGTATGCGGAAGTATTCTACGGTGCGTGCCAGCGCAAAAGAATTGGGCGGGATAATGCAGACATCGGATTTAAGATCGACGAAACTTTCATCGTCGAAGTTCTTCGGGTCGACGATGGCCGAGTTGATATTGGTGAAAATTTTAAATTCATCTGCGCAGCGAACATCGTAGCCGTAACTCGAGGTGCCGTAGGAAATGATACGACCATTTTCCGACTCCCGGATCTGCCCGGGCTCGAAGGGTTCGATCATTCCTTCTGTTGACGCCATCTGGCGAATCCAACGGTCTGATTTGATACTCACGGGTCTTTCTCTGAAAAGGTACCAGTATATCCGCTCCCGGGTGCG
>CALZHS010000094.1 GCA_945787265.1 uncultured Gammaproteobacteria bacterium
GGTTTTAGCCATTTCGCTCCAGGCATCAACGAACTGCTGTTGTGCCTTGAACCATTGATCGGCCCATTGATTGCTTTCACTCATGCGGGGTAACTCTTTAAATTTTAAAAGGATTTTACTTTAGCACAGTTTATTGTGCACCGCAACATAAATAGCTCCTACCGGGCTGACAAACAAAAAAAAGCGGGGTTCTCGCCCCGCCTTTTTAACACTGATCCTGGCCACCGACCGGATGCTAGGTCATGTACATCCCGCCATTTACCGGCAGGTTTGCACCGGTCATGTAGGTGTTGCGATCATCAGTCAGGAAACTGACAACGTAGGCGATTTCGTCAGGCATCGCCATGCGGCCCATCGGAACCTGCTGGATGATGGCGTCGCGCACGTCTTCGGGAATCGCGTCGGTCATATCGGTCTTGACATAGCCTGGGGATACCGAGTTTACCGTCACGCCCTTGGCCGCCAGCTCCTGCGCGACAGCCTTGGTGAAGCCGTGCAGTCCGGCCTTCGCCGCAGAATAATTGGCCTGGCCAAACTGGCCCTTTTGCCCATTGACCGAACAAATATTTACGATTCGACCAAAGCCTTTTTGCGACATGCTTTCAACGACGTGACGAGTGACGTTAAAGGCCGAATCAAGATTCGTGCGCAGTACCGAGTCCCATTGATCGGGTGTCATGCGGCGCAGGGTCTTGTCGCGAGTAATGCCGGCACAGTTAACCAGAATATCGACGGCGCCGATGGTGTTTACGACGTCGTGCAGCATCCGCTGGCTGGATTCGAAATCGCTGACGTCACAGGCGACGATTTCAAAGTCGTAGCCATTCGCCCGATGTTTTTGCTGCCATGCCTCTGCGATTTCTTTATCGGGAGGGAAATATCCCGCGATGACCTTGCGTCCCTGATCGGCGAGCGCGATGCAGATCGCGGTACCAATTCCACCAGTTCCCCCGGTGACGAGTGCAATTTTCTGATTATTCATGTTCCGCTGAACTCTCCCGTTATCCTGAAAGTGCTGCATTGCAGCAATATATTGCAGTGCACAAAATATTGTTTTCACCGCCGACTGTCAAGTCGGGGCCGGGAGGTTTGAAATTAAGTTATTAAAATCAGTAGCTTAGTTTTTTTTCTGATCGTCCTTGTCAGGTCCGAGGCCCATCATCTGGCGCCAGGCATCGATGTTTTTCTGCGTCATATCGGTCCAGAACGATACCGGGTTATGGCTGGTCATACCTTCCATCGCCTTGCGAAATTCACTCTGCTGCTGCTGGAAAAAATTCAGGCCCTGGCCGATAAAATCGGAAAAACCCTTGTGTGCCCCGGTATTGTAATAGCGAATGAAACGCTCGAGATTGTCGTTCGAGAATAGCGGATTAGTCTCGGATTCCTGCTCCAGGATAATCTGCAGCAGGATACTGCGGGTGATATCTTCCTCGCTCTTCTGGTCGATGACGATGAAAGGCACTTCTGCCAGCACCAGGTCACGGATCTGTTGCAGCGTGATGTACTGGCTTTCCACGGTATCGTAGAGACGCCGATTGGGATACTTCTTTATAATTCGGGGTTCGTCTTCGTCGCTCACTTCGCTTTTCCTGCTGGCCCTGTTTGTCGCAAGTGTAACCTATTTTTCCCTGGGCACTCGCCCCATCAGGTAAAACTCGTCGTTGGTGCGCATGCTCGACATGTTTACAATCCGGTTAGAGAGCCCGAAGAACGCACTGATCGCACCGATATCCCAGATGTCTTCGTCGTCGAATCCAAAACCATTGAGCCGCTCGTAATCGGATTCGTCAATGGTTTCGGCTGCGCGCGATACCTTGAGCGCATAGTCGAGCATTACTTTCTGGCGTTCCGAAATATCTGCCTTGCGGTAGTTCGTGGCGACCTGGTCGGCGATGTAGGGATTCCTGGCACGGATGCGAAGAATCGCCCCATGTGCTATGACGCAGTACTGGCACTGGTTGCGCGCCGAGGTCGCGACCACTATCATTTCGCGTTCAGCCATGCTCAGGCCCGGCGTTTCCTTTTCCATCAGGGCGTCGTGATAGGTAAAGAAAGCGCGAAACTCGTCGGGTCGACGCGCCAGTGTCAGGAAAACATTGGGCACGAAGCCGGCTTTTTCCTGCACCTCGTTGATTCGTTGTTGAATATCGGCGGGTAACTCGTCGAAAGGCGGGACGGGGAAACGACTGATTGCCGGACTGGTCATAATTGAATTCCTTTGGCTAACACCCGTTTATTGTAATATAAATGACGTTTGCGAAAATTGACTTGCAGTTAATCTATTCCATGAGATCTGAAACCAATAAACCGGAAACCGGCTGGGTTTTCGACCAGCTAGCGCGTTCGAGGCGCTCAATCCGGGGATTTTTACCGCAACCGGTTGATCCCGGGGTGATCGAGCAGGTCTTCGAGACGGCGGCATTCGCTCCGTCGAACTGCAATACCCAGCCCTGGCAAAGCCACGTGGTTTCGGGTGACATGCGCGATCGACTGAGCCGAATTTTCATGGAAACAATCGCCGCAGGGAAATACTCGATGGATTATCCCTACGATGCCAGGTACGAGGGCGTTTTCCGCCAGCGCCAGCTTGATGTCGGCATATTGCTTTACCAGGCGCTCGGCGTGACCCGCGAAGACAAGGAGGGTAAGCGCCAGGCTTTTCTGCGTAATCTCAGATTTTTCGACGCACCGCACGCGGTGTTTATTTTCATGCCGGCCTGGTGCGGGATTCGCGAAGCCTGCGACGTCGGTATGTATGCCCAGACCCTCATGTTGGCGATGCGCGCCCACGGTATTGCCAGTTGCCCGCAGACGATACTGGGATATGATGCCGACTCGGTGCGACGAGAATTAGGGATTGATTCGGAAATGAAGCTTTTGTTTGGAATTTCTTTTGGTTACGAGAATTCAGCCTTACCCGAGAACCAGATCGTCCCCGAACGCGCCGCGCTCGGTGAACTGGTCCAATTTCACAGCTAGGTATTCCCATGTCTGACTACTATGCCCCGATCCAGGATATGCAATTTGTCATTGATGAAATTGCCGGCCTTGACGCTATCGCCAAACTACCCAACTTCGAAGATGCGACACCGGACCTGGTCGCGGCTGTGCTCGAGCAGGCTGCCGTGCTGGCAACCGAAGTCTTCTCGCCGCTGAATCCGTCGGGTGATGAACACGGAACCCATATCGATGGCGGGGTCGTGGTAAGCCCACCCGGCTATGCCGAGGCCTACCGCCAGTTTGTTGATAATGGCTGGCAGGGGATCGGTAAATCAGCGGCAATAGATGGCCAGGGCCTCCCGTTCCTGATGCACTCGGCGGTCGCGGAAATGTGGTATGCGTCAAACATGGCCTTCGCGCTTTGCCCGTTGCTGACCTCGGGCGCGATCGAGGCGATCGAGTCGCATGCCACCGAGTCATTGCAAAAGCTCTATTTACCAAAACTGGTGACGGGTGAATGGAGCGGTACCATGAACCTGACCGAGCCACAGGCCGGTAGCGATCTGGCGGCGATCCGCACGCGTGCGGAGCGTGAAGGTGATAACTACCTTATCTATGGTCAAAAAATCTATATCACCTGGGGCGAACATGAGCTCAGCGACAATATCGTACACCTGGTGCTGGCGCGCCTGCCCGATGCACCGGCAGGCGTCAAAGGCATCTCGCTGTTCCTGGTACCCAAGTACCTGGTGAACGAGGACGGTTCCAGGGGCGAACGCAATGATCTTAGGGTGGTGTCGGTGGAATCGAAAATGGGAATCCATTCATCGCCGACCTGCGTCATGTCTTACGGTGACCAGGACGGTGCCATTGGTTATCTTATCGGCGAGGAGCACAATGGACTGGCCTGTATGTTCACCATGATGAACAACGCGCGCCTCGAGGTTGGAATGCAGGGGGTGGCGATTTCTGAACGCGCCTATCAAAGTGCGGTACTGTTCGCCAGGGAACGAGTGCAGGGTGTAGCGCACGGACATAGTCAGCGCAGCGCGATTATCCACCATCCGGACGTACGCCGGATGTTGATGCAAATGCGTGCCATTGCCCAGGCGGGCAGGGCCCTGGCCTATTACGCTTCCGCGCAGACCGACCTGGCTCACCACGCTGAATCAGCCGAGCAGCGGGCATCGCACCAGCGTCGGGTCGATCTGATAATTCCGATCGTCAAGGGCTGGTGCACAGAGATGGCGCAGGAAGCAACCTACCTGGGTGTACAGGTGCATGGCGGCATGGGATTTATCGAGGAAACGGGTGCCGCCCAGTACATGCGTGACGCCAGGATTCTGACCATTTATGAAGGCACGACCGGAATTCAGGCGCTGGACTTGATGGGTCGTAAACTGCTGCATGACAAGGGCCAGGCGATGGCCGATTTGATCGAGGAATTAACCGCTTTCAGTCAGCAACTGGACGCTACGGGCGGAGATATCGGCGCGCTGGCGACCCGTTTCTCGACAGCGCTCGCGGCGCTGGAAGAAGCAACCCGGTTCTATCTGCAGAACGTGGCGGACGATCCGGAACTCGGCAGTGCGGTCGGGGTGGATTACCTGATGCTGGCCGGTAATGTCGTTTGCGCCTGGCTGATGGCGCGCGCGGCAATCGCGGCACAGGGGCGTATCGATGCCGGCAGCAGTGATCATTTTTACCCGCACAAGATCAAGACGGCTCTGTTTTTTGCCGAACATATTCTGCCGCGCAGCGAGGCGCAGGCGGTAATGGTCAAGGCTGGCTCGGACAGCGTCATGGCGATAGCAGCCGATAATTTTTAGCCGAGTCTGATTTCAGGGACCTGTTAAACATACGATGGCGGTATCTAGTCAAACCCGGCTGCAGGATTATGCACGCGACGGATTTCGTTTTTTTACATCGACGCCAACGCGTTGGGGTGACTGTGACATGTTCGGCCACGTCAACAACGTGCAGTTCGTACGCTATTACGAATCCGGGCGACTCGATTATTTTCATCGACTACTGGATATGAGCGCCGGTCCTGATGTGCACAATAGCCTGATCATCGCCGATATTCAGGTTAGTTTTCTGCGCCAGGTCCATCATCCCTGTTCACTGGAGGTGGGCTCGCGCATCAGTCGGCTCGGCAACAGCAGCTTCGACTTCGACGCGGCTATATTTGCACCAGGTGAAGACGAACCCTGCTCGACTGCGAAGGCCGCCTGCGTCTGGTTTAACTACCGTGACAATCACAGTACACCGATTCCGCCTGTCGAGCGGGAAATCATCAAACAGTTCGAGGGGATCGAAGCATGAGCAAGCTGCAATACCTGGAAGTGGAAACACACGATGCCGTGACCCTGGTCAGGCTGAATCGACCGGAGGTCCTGAACGCCCTGTGCATGGGATTGATGGATGAGCTCGCGCAAACCCTGCAGCTACTCGATGCTGACGATTCGGTGGCGGTGATTGTACTCACCGGCAATGAAAAGGCATTTGCCGCCGGGGCCGACATTACCGAAATGAAAGACGCAACCTATCAGTACATGCTTGAACACGGAGGGCTTACGCGCCAGTGCGACAGTATTGCCAGCTGTAGCAAGCCCATTATTGCTGCGGTTGCGGGTTATGCCCTGGGCGGTGGCTGCGAGCTGGCAATGATGTGCGACTTTATCATTGCTGCCGATAACGCCTGCTTCGGTCAACCTGAAATCACCATTGGCACCATTCCGGGCTTTGGCGGGTCGCAACGATTAACCCACTTGGTCGGTAAATCAAAAGCCATGGATATGTGCCTGACCGGGCGCATGATGGATGCGGCCGAAGCCGAGCGCAGCGGGCTTGTCGCCAGGGTCGAAACCGTGGACGCTTATCTCGACGTGGCCTTGCAGGCAGCAGCGACGATCGCCAGCTACTCGCGTCCGGTCGTATCTATGGCCAGGGAGGCGGTCGATATGGCACACGAAACCACGCTTACGCAGGGCATAAAAACCGAGCGCAGGATGTTCAAGTCAACCTTCGCACTGGATGATCAGAAAGAGGGTATGGCTGCCTTCGTGGAAAAGCGCAGCCCGGAGTTCAAGCATCGATGATCTCGGCTCGAACCGAACTATTTGATATTTATCGACTATAAATCCTTTTCAGCACTATCAGTTTCGCGACGATATGTTAGAATATGCGCCGTCAGATTTCGGGCACCAAATTTTTTCTTTGTAAATCAATAATTTATAGTTGATTTAGCGTCTTTAGATGGATTAAGGACGAGGTGTTTTTTTGTTGGAATTGCCGGGGAAGAAAGCCCGGTGCGGACGAATTTTTATTTTTTTAACTGGATACCATCATGGCAGACCTGAATAGTTATCGGAACATCGGCATTTTTGCACATGTCGACGCCGGTAAAACCACGACCACCGAACGCATTTTGAAACTCACCGGCAAGATTCACAAAATCGGCGAAGTGCACGATGGCGCAGCCACAACCGACTTTATGGATCAGGAGCAGGAGCGCGGGATCACAATCCAGTCCGCGGCGACCAGCTGTGAGTGGAACGAACATCGTCTCAACATCATTGACACTCCCGGGCACGTCGACTTTACAATCGAAGTCTATCGTTCGCTCAAGGTTCTCGATGGTGGTGTTGGTGTTTTCTGTGGATCAGGTGGTGTCGAACCGCAGTCGGAAACCAACTGGCGTTTTCCCAACGACTCTGAAGTTGCGCGTATCATTT
>CALZHS010000095.1 GCA_945787265.1 uncultured Gammaproteobacteria bacterium
CATCGTGTGCAGATTTGCCAACGCATGGAGCGCTTTCGAATCCGATAAGTGTGAATGGGTTCACACAATAATCCGGCTATCGTTAAAATCCTGTCGTTACCGTGATTTGCGAATCACTTTAAGCGGCGGAAATGCCACAAAATTGACGGTTATGACCTAGACTAAAGACTGGCGTATGACGGCAATTTTTGGAGCATTATGAGGGTGTTACCCGTATCAATGGGGCTGGTTCTTTTTGTAATCAGTGCCATTTTTCCAATCCAGGCGGATGATCTGCAATTTTTTCGCATCGGCACCGGTGGTGTTGCGGGTACCTATTACCCGATTGGCGGAATAATTGCCAGCGCGGTCAGCAATCCGCCGGGTTCACGCCCCTGCAACCAGGGCGGCAGCTGTGGCCCGCCCGGTCTCGTTGTCATCGCCCAGTCGGCTAACGGTTCGGTCGCTAATGTCATGGACATGCAGCAGGGCCATCTTGAATCAGGATTTGTGCAGTCTGACATTGCCTACTGGGCCTACACCGGAACGGGCACCTTCGCAGGCGAAGAGCCTTTTCACAAGCTTCGCGCTATTGCCAACCTGTATCCCGAGAGCATTCACGTGGTGACGCGCAAAGACTCGGGCATTCGCAACATACGGGACCTGGTCGGCAAGCGCGTGTCGCTCGACGAACCCGGGTCGGGTACGCTGATTGACGCGGAACTCGTTCTCAGCATTTACGGGATTTCCAAGAAAGACATTCGGGTCGAATACATGAAACCCGGCCTGGCCATGAAACGCATCAGGGACAACAAGCTGGATGCTTTTTTCATCGTTGCCGGCTATCCCTCCCGCGCCGTGGCCGAGCTGGCGAAAGATACTGCAATAGAGCTGATCGCCATTGATGGCCCCGAAGCCGACCAGCTGGTTTCAAAGTATCGATTTTTTTCTCGAGCGGACATCCCGGCTGGGGTATATTCGGGGGTCCCGAGAGTCGAAACCGTGAGCGTGGGCGCACAATGGCTGGTGGCGGCATCAATGGAGGCGGAAACGATTTACCAGATAACCAAAACCCTGTGGAACCAGAATTCCCGAAAATTGCTGGACGGTGGTCATGCCAAGGGCAGGTATATAACCCTCGAGACCGCGATAGATGGTATCGCGGTGCCGCTACACCCTGGCGCGCGGCGTTTTTATGATGAAATCGGCCTGTTGGTGGAGTAATCCGTTTTGCACGAATCTAGCAGGATAATCATGCAGTCAGGTTCCGGTTGATGAGAGAACTGGTTAATAAACTGCTGGCGCGACCCGCGATACCGATCTCGCTGGTCCTGATACTCCTGCTCGGCACCTCCAGTGTCATTTTCTACGTCGAGCGAACGCTCTCGGAAATCGAGGAGGCACTGCCAATAACGCTGTCGAAACAGGAGCGCGATGTTCGCGTGCTCGTCGGCGACATGGGAACGCTGGTACAGAGCATCGGGATTGCACGCACCAACCAGGCACCCGGCAATTTCAGTATCGTCCTCAGGCAGATCGACGACATCAAGCTGTATCTCGAGGTTATCCGGGAGAACTATAAATTTAACGACGTATTGGGGGTATCCGCGATACATGCCAAACTCAATCCCGCGATCTTCGATATCAATAACTGGTTGACGAAGGGACTCTATAATTTTGAGCCAACTTCCGCGCAAACGCTGAAAATGGCCGAGCTGCGAGCCAAGGAAGCGCATCAGGAAGCCGAGATCCTGCTGTTAAAGGTAGGCAAAACCGCGATCGACGTGCTGACCGCGCAGGCGGACAGGATCGATGCTTTTCGTAATATCATGATTTTGACGCTCGCGGTTCTTACAATTATGACCGTGGGACTGGTCATGCTGGGCTTTCGTCTGCAAAAGAGCGTGTTGGCGCTGAAAGACAGCGAGGAGCAGATTCGCTACCGGGCCAACTACGATTCGCTGACCGACCTGCCGAATCGTTTAAATTTCGTTGAGCATTTAACCGAGGCGGTTTCTCGAAACCGGCGCAACCCGGGGCATACCGTGTTGATGTTCATTGATCTCGATCGATTCAAAACCATCAACGATACCCTGGGCCATGATTTCGGTGACGAGCTAATCAGGCAGGTGGCGGCCCGGATCAGTAACGTGATTCGTGAAACCGACGTGGTGTCACGCCTCGGCGGGGATGAGTTTACCGTGTTACTGCCCGATATGACGGACGAGATACACGCCTCGATCATTGCGAAGAATATTCTTGCGAGCCTGGCAGAGCCCTTCATGCTGTATGGTCACGAGGTCTACTCCAGCGCCAGTATCGGTATAACGATATGCCCGGACGACGGTAAAGACGCCAATACGCTGCTCAAAAATGCCGACATGGCAATGTACGAAGCCAAGGACCAGGGGCGCAACACGTTTCGCTTTTTCACGTCACAGATGACCGACCGGGCGCGACATTTTCTTGAACTCGACAAGGATATGCGCAGGGCCCTGGCCCAGAACGAGCTCGAGGTTCACTTTCAGCCCATATACGAGCTCGGTAACCACGCGCTGATTGGAGTGGAAGCCCTGCTGCGCTGGCAGCATCCGAAGAAAGGCCTGATACTGCCGGCGGAGTTCATTCCCGTGGCAGAGGAAACCGGGTTGATCGAGGAAATCGGCCTGTGGGTATTACGCCAGGCCTGCAGTGAAGCTGTGCCGTGGCTGAAACAGGATCTGCACACCAATTTTTATCTCGCGGTGAATATTTCGATGCGCCAGTTCAAGGGTGGTTTCGATAAAAAGCAGATGGAGCTGATTCTTGCCGAGACTGGTTTCCCGGCAGACAAGCTGTTACTGGAAATTACCGAATCCCTGTTGATGGATGACGATCGGCGAGTCAAGGATGTACTGGCCGAGTTTCGCCGGATCGGAATCAGGCTGGCGGTCGATGATTTCGGCACCGGATACTCCGCCTTGAGCTACCTCAGGGAATTCCCGGTCAATACGCTTAAAATCGACCGCTCCTTTATACGGGATATCGGTGTCAGTAGCAGTCATCGACGCCTGGTGGAAGCGATTATCACGATGGCGCATGGCCTCGAACTGATGACGATCGCGGAAGGCGTGGAAACGTCGGAACAGGATTCCCTGTTATCAGAAGTGGGGTGCGACATGGTACAGGGGTTTTATTACTGTAAACCCGTCTCGGCTAACGTCATAAAAGATTTAACCGCGATCAGGAAACCACGACTGGTGCTGCTCGACCCAAAAAACAAGAGCACGAGTATCTAGTTCAGCGGGCATCGGGACTGACGCCCATGTCAGCGAGAGATTTCTAGTCGAGGTCGTTGAGCAAAGAGGCGCGGGTTTCACCTTCGATATCGACTTCATAGGTGTATACCGCATGCTGGACGCCGATAGTCCATTTCGCCCCCGCTTTTAAATCCCGTGCCATTTCATCGCTGACTTCAAAGCGCACGAAGTGCACCGCGGATGTCTTGGTATCGGTAGCTCTCTCGAGATCTTCGTCCGCGATCGACCAGACCCTGTCATGGTCTCCAACCTGCATCCATACCAGGTCCTCGATACCCAGCAGCTTTTCGAGTTGCGCCGCGCGCACGACGGGATCGGGATACTCGATCATGAAAGTCGCCTTGAAGTTCCTGCCGCTCGGCACCAGCGGATTGTAGGCCTCGAGTTCCTCGTTGATACCGTCGGCTTCAAATACTTTCTCGATGCGCAGCATCTCCTGGATCTGGTAGAGCAGGGTGAGTCGATCTTCGAAATAAAGTGTCGCGTTTGGTCCCAGGGCGACCTGGCGGTGTTTCTTGTGTGATAACACCTGCTGGCGGAACTCGCCGCGCTTTTCGGCATACTGTTCCAGGCTCATTAAATCGTCGCGGGTGATGGGATTACTCATAGTGGTTTCCATAATCATATTCCATAAGCCTGGCGGAGCAGACTAATAGGGTGCTGGGTGCTGCTGCCATCGTCGAGTCCGGCAGAAATATGGTGTCCGGCCATCGGGCAGTCGCTGGCGTAGGCATCGGGTTCTGCCTTTTGCACCCGATTGACCACGGGCCTGGCGATCTTCATCGATGCCTGGTGGAATTCCTGCTTGATCGCGTAGGTGCCGTCGTGGCCTGAGCAACGTTCGATGGTGTCGATTTCAGTACCGGGTATCAGCGCCAGTATGTCACGTGTTTTCATGCCGATACGCTGCACGCGCTGATGGCAGGCGACGTGGTAACTTATCTTGCCGATACTGTGCTTGAAGTCGGTACTCAGTAAACCTGCCCTGTTGCGCAACGCGAGATACTCGAAGGGATCAAAGAAGGCGTCTCTTACTTTCGCCACGGACTCGTCCTGCGGGAACATCAATGGCAGTTCCTGCTTGAACTGCAGGGTGCAGGAAGGAACCGGGGAAATAATATCCCAGCCCTCGTCTACCAGCCGCGCCAGCAGCGGGATATTGTGGTTTTTCAGCCGCTCGACAGAATCGAGGTCGCCCAGTTCCAGTTTCGGCATTCCGCAACAAACCGTGTTTTTTACTACCATCGTGGGTATGCCGTTATGCTCGAATACGGAAAGCAGGTCCTCGCCCAGCAGGGGCTCGTTATATTCTCCGTAACAGGTGGCAAAGATAGCGACCTTGCCACGAGTCTTGTCGGTGGCCCGGACCTCGACATCGGCCGGCTCGTGCCTGGCGGTACGCTTGCTCAGCGTTTTACTGTCGTAGCGAGGCAGGCGAGCCTCTGCAGCAATGCCGAGGGACGATTCGAGCAATGCGCGCGTGTGTTCGTTGTTATTGACCGCGTTGACCACGTTGACCACGATCGGAATGCTGGCAAGACTGCCGACGCGATCGGTCGAGGTCACGATCTTGTCCCGTAGTTTTGCGCGACCCTGCTTGTATCCGATCGCCTTGGCGCGCAACATCAGGTGCGGAAAATCGACAGTCCACTCGTGAGGTGGCACGTAGGGACACTTGGTCAGGTAGCAGAGGTCACAGAGGTAGCACTGATCGACCACTTTCCAGTAGTCTGCCTTATCGACCCCGTCAACTTCGAAGGTATCGGATTCATCGACCAGGTCGAACAGGGTGGGGAAGGCATTACACAGGCTGACACAGCGTCGACAGCCGTGACAGATGTCATAGACCCGCTCGAGCTCCTCGAACAGTGCCTTGGAATCATAGAAGCCGGGGTCATTCTGACCCAGCGGATGTCGAGTGGGCGCTTCGAGGCTACCCTCGCGAGATTCAGTTGCCATAGGAATTTCCCGCAAAGAAATCCGGATCCCGAAGGATCCGGATCCCAGGAGGCTTAAGCGTCGAGACCGTCGAGCGCCTTCTGAAAGCGGTTAGCGTGTGAACGCTCCGCTTTTGCGAGGGTTTCGAACCAGTCGGCTATCTCGTCAAAGCCTTCATCGCGAGCTGACTTGGCCATACCCGGATACATGTCGGTGTATTCGTGGGTTTCGCCGGCAATAGAGGCCTTGAGGTTATCCTCGGTACTGCCAATGGGCAGGCCGGTAGCCGGGTCACCAACTTCTTCGAGGTACTCAAGATGCCCATGCGCGTGACCGGTTTCACCTTCAGCGGTTGAACGAAATACGGCTGAGACGTCGTTGAAACCTTCAACATCTGCCTTGGCAGCAAAATAAAGATAACGACGGTTAGCCTGAGATTCACCTGCAAATGCGTCTTTGAGATTTTGTTCGGTTTTGGATCCTTTCAGGGACATGATGCCTCCAGTTGAGTTAATTAACGGAACGGAAGCGCATGATAGCAATTCTGCTATATAAATGAAGTTAATTTTATTTATATATTTGATTAACAATAGCTATAGTTGC
Source organism: uncultured Gammaproteobacteria bacterium (assembly GCA_945787265.1). Lineage (GTDB taxonomy): Bacteria > Pseudomonadota > Gammaproteobacteria. The sequence goes on from CALZHS010000095.1 coordinate 5,820, forward strand.
AAGCAAGAAAAAACCACCGGGTTGGTGGCTTTTTCTTGCTTCACACGGTCAGCTGTTATTTTGCCTTTTATGGTGCTGTAGCCTGTGTTGGGCGGGATTTTGCAGGTATAAATCGCGGTTGTTTTCCGACTCGAAATAGATCACGAGGCTGTCGTCTCTGTCGTTTTCAATGACATAAGGCATATCGACTAGTTGCTCCAGCGTTTTGCCGGTGATCGGGTCGGTGGTTTCAATTCGATACATATATCAAGACCCCCGTTTTGACGTGTAACGAACTGTATATATAGTCGTTTTATGCGGTTTTGAAAAGGATAAACGCCCTATATTTCAGGATTAATTTTGTTTTCACAGGCGAATCAAAAGATTATCCTAGCAAGCTGACAAGACGATTAAACTGCCCCGAATAAATCACTGATTAAAGGACAATTATGAAGAAGTTTGATGTATACGCGATTGGCAATGCACTGGTCGACATCGAGTACCACGCCACGGCCCACCAGCTGCTGGAAATGGAGATCGATAAAGGTGTCATGACGCTTATCGACGAACAGCGCCAGAACAGCCTGATCGCGCAGCTGGGGGAGTCGCACGAAAGCATGACCTGTGGTGGTTCTGCGGCGAATACGATTATTGCGCTTGCGCAGATGGGCGCCCGGACTCACCTCGACTGTCGAGTTTCGAGCGATATGACCGGGCAGATTTTTGCCAGGGACCTGCACGATTCCGGCGTGAACTCGAATCTTGATTTTAAACCGCTACCGGCTGGCGTAACCGGTAAATGCCTGGTATTCGTGACTCCCGATGCGGATCGCACCATGAATACCTTTCTCGGGGTGAG
>CALZHS010000096.1 GCA_945787265.1 uncultured Gammaproteobacteria bacterium
TAAGCCTTTGCTCGCGAGAAAGGTTTTTTAAAGTCAATCCGGCAGCGTCGATGGGCGCCAGTACGATGTTCTCCAGCCACCTGACCAGCGCCGCATCATGTTCGACAGCCAGGCCCGAGGAGGGCAGGTAACGCGGGAACAGCTGTGCGCACTGCTGGGCAATATCCTGCTGGAAATCAAGATTTTCGAGTAGTGAATGAATCAGCAAACCGATATGGCTTCCGGCGGGGAAATCCAGGATGGAATCATCTGCAGCGCGCATGTTTCCAGGGCTGCCAGGCTGATGTATATCTCGTGTCAGACTGCTGAAACTGTTTACTCGCCACGGGATCGTGTTGCCACGCGTAAACCGGGCAAGTCGAGAAGGTTGCTGCCGCGCGTTGGCCTGGCGTAATCCGGACACCGGGTTTTCGTGTGGCAGTGGAACCAGCTCAATAGTCGCGGCGCTTCGGTCGACCAGGGCCTGTAAATCGGCCGCCAGGTCCAGGTCAGCCGGAAATCCGTCGGGTGCCACCGATTCAAGCTCATCCGGCGTTTGCTTCGAATGGAGCAGGTAAGCGAGCGCGGTCTGCTTTGCATAACCCGGCCTGCCGGGATCACCGCCAGGGCCCCAGGCCAGGTAAACTTTGGAGCGAGCGCGGGTCAGTGCCACGTATAGCAGGCGCATATCCTCGGCGAGGCGTTCTTTTTCTGCGATCAGCCAGTTTGTTTCGAGTTCCGCGGATCCGAGATCGATACAGGGCGTCATCCCGGCATCATGAAAGTAGACCGCCCTGGCCGGGTCTACCGGTTTACAGGACCACAGGAAAGGGACAAATACAATGGGGTACTGCAGGCCCTTGGACTTGTGAACCGTGACTATCTTGACCAGCGCCTCATCGTCTTCCAGGCGCAGCTCGGCATCCTCGTTACCTTTTTCTTCGAACTGGTCGCGGAACCAGCTAATCAACGGAGACATACCGGCCGCGGTGGTCGACTGCTGTTGCAGCAATTCGGACAGGTGTAACAAATTGGTAATGCGGCGTTCCCGGTTATCCTTTTGCGCCAGGGATCGGGTGATCTCGAATCGATGCAGCAAAGACTGAAACATCGCGATGAATCCGTGCCGTTGCCAGAGCTGTTGCAGGTGGATTAAGTCTTCAACCCAGTGCTGCCATGCAGAATCGCTTTCAAGGATCGCGGCGATTTGCTGGTAATCGAGATTAAGCAGGCTGGAGGTTAGCGAAAACGTGGCCAGGGCTTGATCCTGGCACTGGGAGATAGCCAACAGCAAATCATAAAGGCCCCTGGCTTCTTCGCTCCTGAAAACAGAATCTCGTCCGATCGTGACCGAGCGAATACCATATCTATTCAGGACCTGGCTCAGGGCTTGCCCCTCGGAAGCCTGCCGCACAAGGATTGCGATATCGCCGCTTTGCAAATCGCGTCCGTTAATAGTGGCCTTTTGTTGAGCGGCTTTTTCGAGCAGCGCGATGATTTCGCCGGCAATGGCCTCGTTAATCATGTCACGCATGACCTGGCGCGTATGGTTGCCCTGCTGCTGGTTCACGGGCAGCTGCCACAAGGTCATTGCCGGGGCGTTTTGGTCTCCCAGGCGCAGCTCGTAATCTGCATTATGCGGAATCGAGTCGACCGGCGAAAACATGATCGAATCGTGGTAAACAAACGCGTCGGGTCGATGTGAAAATAGCGTGTTGACCGCGTCCACCAGCTTTGGCTGAGAGCGCCAGTTTGTTGGCAGGTTGAACAGATCTATCCCCGGTAAGCGCCTGGCCTGCATGTAGGTGAAGATATCGCCACCGCGAAAACTGTAAATTGCCTGCTTGGGATCGCCGATCAGCGTCAGGCTGGTGTCATTTGCCGACAGGTAAATACGGGTGAAAATTTTATACTGGATCCTGTCGGTATCCTGGAATTCATCAATCATCGCGACCGGATACTGTTGGCGCAGGCTCTCCGCCAGCGCTTCCCCGCTGCTTGATTCGAGCGCCTCCAAAAGCAATGTCAGCTGGTCCTGAAAAGCGAGGGCGGTCATTTCGCGCTTGCTTGCCTGCACCGCTTTGTCTGCAAAACAGTATGCATCGGCGCGTAATTTCGGCCCAAGCTCGTTGCTGAAGCGAAGCCAGTCGTTGGCGATGGGATTAACCTTTTTGAAAAATTCGTGATCCAGCCCGGGATCCTGCCCCCGTTTGCTGGATTTCGAGTTCTGGTGTAAAAGGTCGGTCCCCAGGTACTGAAAATTCGGGAAAAGGGCGGTGGGCTCGGGCGCACCGAAAAACCGGTCGGCAGCATTCAGAAACGCCGCCAGGTTATCGCGGTGATAAGGTAATTTTACGGTTCGGCTGAGTACCGCTGATTTCGAAATAATTTCGCCGATCTCGGCCCGTTGCTGAATCCATTGCGGAGCCAACCGGTGCAGCGACCGCGCAATCTTTCTTGGCTGTTCCAGCAGCGTGGGCAGGTTGTCCCGCGCTTCCGGCAAGATGCGCGCCGATGGCTTGTTGCGCAAGTCCAGCAAGATCGCAATCAGGCCTTCGAGATCCGGTAAGCTGTCGTGAATCATCCGCCAGTCATCGCGGTCCAGATCATAGGTCCGTTTGCGCCACCAGTCCTTTATCGCGGATTCCCAGATGCGGTCATCATCGGTCAGCATATCGCTGTCGAAAAGCTGGTTACCGGATAATGCGTGCTCCTTCAGGCTGCGCTGGCAGAAACTGTGAATGGTCGAGATGGCAGCCTCATCCATGCTGCGTAAAGCCAGTTGCAGACGAGTGGTGCGGATGTTTCGTGCATCGATATCGAGATCTGCTGACTGCTCCTGCAGCAGCGACATCAACTCGTCATCGCAGCTGCCCGTATGCTGTAGTAGATCGAGCGCATCATAGAGCCGTTTGCGAATACGACCCCGCAATTCTTCGGTCGCCGCGTTGGTATAGGTCACGACCAGGATCTGTGACGGGTGTCGACCTGCGAGGATATGTCGCAGGTAAAGGTCAGCAATAGTGTGCGTTTTTCCGGTGCCGGCACTGGCTTCGATCAGTTTGACACCGTCCAGATCGAGCCCCAGTATCGCCCTGGCGTCGAGGTGGGATGGCGTCGAAATCTCAGGCATTTTTGGCAGCGTGTTGAATTGCGGGCAGGTAAATCTGCCGCGCACAATCCTTGAACAGTGGGTCATCGAGCGGCCTGGCCGGGTTTTGCTGTAACGCGAGCCGAATGAATGCATCGTCGCATTCGCCGGGAGGCGCGTTGCGGTACTGGTTTCCATGCCAGCAAGCGAGCGCCTTGCTCATCGCTATTTCCGGATCGGTATGCGATGCCCAGGTGTAGCTGGTGTCGGGAAACACCGGCAGTGGATAGGTCTGGCCCTGACGGAACAAAGCCGCATAGTTGGCCAGAATTTTTCTGGCACTGGAAGCATCGAGAGCCTCGAAGCGGAGTCCTTTTGCAACCGGGGTCAGCAATTGACTGCATTCCGCAGGCGCCAGCTGCTCGGTCGCAGAAAGCGCCAGGTGGTCAAGCCAAAGCGACATCACGGACCTGCTTTTGACTGTTTTACTGGCGCTGAAGTGCATCAAACCGGTGCCGGGATAACAGGCACCGACTTCTCCAGACAGCATCACGCCGCTGTCTAGTTCGCACTCGATGGATCGGGTCGCAGGCTGCAGGTCACGAAAGTGCTGCAGCTGGTCGAGCAGGGCCTGATATTCTTGGCGAATGGCCAGCCATTCGCCGCTTGCAGCGCTGCCATGCGGTAACAGACCCAGCGCTGAAAACTTCTCAACGTCACTTTGTCTTCCCGCCAGGCAGTCATCGGCGAGACGGCTTGCCAACCCCCACTTCTGCAAACCTTTCAGGGAAAAACTCTCCTCGTCCTCGGAGTCGTGTTCTGCAGGCATGCTGATACCGAGCCGCGAGCTGTAAAAAAAGCGAATCGGGTGGCTGAAGAATCGTTTCAGCATGTCGAGATCAACAGTCGGCTCAGAGTTCGCGGTCGAGGTAATCGCTTCCTGCCGCCAGGCCTGGCCTTGATCAGGAATTACGCCGCTTTCGAGATAACAGGACGTGTCATACCAGTGCTGGTCGTAGCCGCAGGCATCGGGTTGGAAATTTCTTGAAGAGAATGCCTGCATCGGGTGAACCTGCGTAATCCGTTCACTTGCCGTGCACCCGCTGTCATCGGCCTTAAAGCAGGTATCGATATAGTCCATCAGTTCGCGCAGCAATACCGAGGGCTGACATTCGCTATTGTCCTTAAGGCTGCGACCGCAATAACTGAAATACAGGTAACGTCGCGCGCACAACAGGGTTTCGAGCATCAGGTAGCGGTCTTCATCCCCGGTGAGCGGGTCACCGGGGCGCCAGGCGCGCTGCATCAAGTCGAATTCGAATGGATAATCCCGGCGCGGGAAGGCATTGTCCTGCATTCCGAGCACACAGATTACCTGGAAAGGGATATTGCGCATGGGTTGCATGCCGCAAAAAGTGATGCCACCTGAATAAAGCCGGCCCGGTTGCTGATTTATCTCCAGTTGCTTCTCCATCCAGTAACAAACCAGCGCCGGGCTCAACTCGGTCGATCCGGATTGACCGATTTCACTGATTGCGTTGCGCAGCGGAAGCAGTAAATCTTCCGCGCTTACCCACGGCGTAAAAAACTCGTCGACGAGCTGATGCAGCCGGCGCTGCCAGGCACTGCCGCTGGCAGCTTTAACGAGATTGTCATGCCAGTAAGTCAGGCGCTCGAACAGATGTCTAAACTGGGAAATAGCGATGCCAGCCTCGGTGTCCACCTCGGTGATCGGAGAAATGCCGTGCCAGAGGCCATCGTCCGTCATTGCATAGCCCGCGAAAAACCGTTCCCAGGCCTGCTGCCAGGTGTTTTCGTGAACCGCGGGAAGGCCCAGCGCCTGTCGTTGATCGGCGTCAATTCCCCAGCGCACCTGGCCTGATTCAACCAGGCGATATATATGCCTGACCATTTGCCGATCGATGCCGAATCGTTTGCGGATTTCTGCACACTCTAGAAAGGCCAGGACTTCGGAACGGGTAAATCTGCTGCCGGGCAGCTTCAACAGCAGCAGGAAGATTTTTACCAACGGATGGCCGTCGCGAATGCTGATATCGGAGATATTCCAGGCCAGGTTGGGGCGCCTGTTGCTCGCATCGTGCTGGAACACTGCCTCGATGTAAGGGGCATAGCGGCTGATTTCAGGGACCATCACCAGGATATCTTCATGCGACAGTTCGGGGTGCCGATCGAGCAGCTTCAGCAGCTGGTTATGCAGTACCTGGCATTCCCGCATCGGGCTGTGACAGATCTGAACCGAGACCGAATCATCGACTACCGTTCCGGCTGCCGGGGGTTCGAGGTCAAACAGGCTGGTCTGCAAGCATTGCAGCGTGCTGGCGGTGCCGGGGGGCAGGTTGTCTTCGACTTCGCTTGCAGTAACCGGCCCCAGGTCCAGCAATAAATCCTGCATCGCCTGTCCCTGCCTGCCCCAGGAAGCCAGTAAACTGTTACTGGTATCAAGATACTCGGCGTCGGCAGGATTTTGCAGGCGCTGCTTTACCTTTGTTTTTTCAGTGACCAGGTCGGCCCAGTATTGATTCGTGGGATTGTGCTGGTAGAGCAAGATTTCACAGCGGCGCGCCAGCGCATGAATGAATTCGATGGCAAGCGGTGCCAGGCTGGACATCGCGAACAGGCTGGTACGCTGGGGAAGTTCAATCGCGGTGGTATCGTTGGCCAGGTGCTCGATGATGCTGGCCATGATATCGACCCGATGCATCTCTTTTCTGGTGGCGGTAATCTTTCGCCACAACTTTGCCTGCCACTGGTTGTCATTCCCGGCGGACCAATTACGAATCAGCTCCGGTCGGAAGGTCTGGTAGCGGTCGAAACTCGCCGCGATTCGCTGAGATAACTGCCAACGCTTGATGCCGGCCTGGTCGTCGTCAAGGTATCTACGCAGGGACAAAAAAGCAGCCTGGCCGAGCATTCCGGGCAAGGCAACAAAAATTTGCCAGGCGAGCTCGCCGCGTGAATAAGGATCTTTATGCGGCAGGTTATCGAGGATTGTCGCAGCAATGCCCCAGGTCCACTCGCTCACCTGGGGATAATGAATATTTGCCGCAATTCCCTGTTGCTGCGCGATACGCAGGTTCAGCCAGCGTGACATCGCGTAGGTTGGCACGACGATTGTTTCCGGCGCGAATGGATTGTCCAGGGGCTCGACAGCAATACGCTGCGTCAGTCGCGACTGCAGGGTTTCGACTCGGTTTGAACTCAGGATGGTTAAAGCCATTGCGCTACGATTATGTTGCAAAAGCGGGAGATTATAAAACAGCGACGGCTCACCGGATGAGCCATCGCGTTGACTCGTTGCCCGCCCGTATTCAAAATTTTAATTGATTACCCCAACAGTTTTCATAACATTGTCGCTGGATTGATTTATGATTGCCCGATATCCAATGACAGCACAAGGTCGCGGGGCCAATGGAAACCGCATCTGAAAGTTCTCCTGAAAATGGTGATCGGCGTATTGTCGACAGCATCGAGTATGTTTTCTTCGATGGTTACTGGATTCGATACTATGCGCCACTTAAGGACACGTCGATACTATGCGCCACTTAAGGACACGCTGGCTAATCGCAAGCGCTTGATCGATAGCCTTACCCGGCGTGCGTTTCATCATACAGAAGCGGGTATAAATACGCCCGGTAGCAGCCTCGAACATGCCCGCGAAGCCTATGAAAACGAGATCGACCCGCAACGCAAGCGGGTAAACGCCGCCATGCTCGCTGGCGCGCTTTTCAACAGGGCCACCGATTTGTTTACCGCCATCGTGGATCTCGGTGAGCTCGGTGTACAGGTCAGCCAAAACAATGAATTAATGCGCCAGTGCAGTGACTGTTTCGAGGAAGCGTTGACGCTCGGCCGGCAGGTCAGGCATCACAGCGGTTGCGAGGGAATTGACGAGGTCTGGGGCGAACCGTTCAAGGCTTTCACGATGCCCATCGACGACTTTTACAAATCGCGGTTCATTAAAATCGCGCAAGGCATGCGGGAAATCGACCTCGTCGCCAACTGCATGATTGACGTGTTTTGCAGCCGTCCCCTGTTTGAGGGTCTCGACGAGCTGATCGTCGACTATGCGACGGCTGCGCGACAGGCCGCGGAGACCATGAAAAAGGATCCGATCAATTTTCAGGTCTGGCCCAGGTTTGTGTCGCTCGGTGAACGGCTTGATGCCTTCAAACCGAGGATGCCCGACGGGGCTGATCAAATGTTGCGTATGCGGATTGCTTACGGACGAGACCTGATCCAGGAAGGCAGGCTGTTGATAAGCTATATTGCCAGTGCCCGTGTACCGATGCCCAAGAGTACCCGGGCCTATATCGAAAAAGGCCAGCGCTATGGCCAGTCACCGTTGCCTTAATCCCCTGGTTACTGGCTGCGACAGCAAACGAAACAACTAAAATGGCGAAAAAACCCAAAGCAACCGGCAATCCGAATATTATCAAGCTGTGGCCGACCACCTTGCTGGCGAAACGGTTTGCGCATTATCAAAAAGTGAATCCGGCTTTGCTTGAATTATTTTACGAGCATCGTGACCGTGAGCAGCGAGGTAGCAGGCAGGCCTATGCCAGTGGTGACGATCTGCTCGCAAGGTATCCCCTGCATCAGGAGCTGAACGAGCTCGCCGAGTTTATCAGCCAGGGGATTGTCGAGGTCGCCAGAGATGCGAACGCGGATTTATGGGATCCACGAGAAAAGGTGCGCGTTAACATAACCGGCCTCTGGTTTCAGATATCGAACAACCATGCTTTCCACGAAATGCATGTGCATGGAAACTGTTCCTGGTCCGGGGTTTACTACGTACAATCGGGCGATTGCAGCAAGTCACCGGAATCACATCGAGGTGAACAACCGAACGGGGTGACCCGGTTTTATGGTCCCCATATAGAGCACATGGCGGGCGGATTCGGTGATTACGGTAACTACTATCTGCACGATAGTAACTGGGACTCTTACCCGGAAGACGGCAAACTCTGCGTGTTCCCTTCGCATATAAAACATATGCCTTTTCCCTATAACGGCGCAGAGGATCGTGTCATCGTCTCATTTCATGCGCAGGTATTTAATTCCAGCGGTGCGCAGGGTTACGACTACGGTTTCAACAACTAGCTTTTGTTTTCCCCCTGGTAATCAGGCCTGGCGGAAATAATCGCGACTGCAGTTCGCGAGTCCAGCGCTACTCTATTTCAATACCGGCATTGTGAATTCCGCATCGAGGCCGCTGTCAAGCCAGCGGGAGGTCACGGTTTTTACCTTGGTGTAAAAACGCAATGCTTCCATTCCGTACTGGTTGTGGTCACCGAAAGCAGAAGATTTCCAGCCGCCAAAGCTGTGAAAAGCCATGGGTACCGGAATCGGGACATTGATACCGACCATACCGACCTCCACCTTATCCGCGAAGGTACGCGCGGCGGCGCCGTTCTTGGTGAAAATCGAAGTACCGTTGCCGTAGGGATGGTCCGTGGCCAGCGCGGCGCCTTCTTCGAACGAGCCAACGCGCATGATCTGCAGGACCGGGCCGAAAATTTCCTCCTGGTAGGACTGCATCTCAGGTGTAACGTTATCGATCAGCGAGCCGCCCAGAAAGAAGCCGTTTTCGTGGCCGTCACAAACGAAATCACGACCATCGACCACCAGGCGTGAGCCTTCATCCTGGGCCATCTGGATATAGTTCATGACCTTTTCGCGGTGTTCCCTGGTCACCAATGGCCCCATCTCAAGATTGGTATCGAGGCTCGACCCGATGCGCAGCGCCTCGACGCGTGGCTTTAGAATTTCGATTAACCGGTCGGCAACTTCATCACCGACACAGACGCCGACCGAGATTGCCATACAGCGTTCGCCGGCAGAACCATAGGCCGCGCCCATAAGGGCATTGGCGACATCCTCGAGATCTGCA
>CALZHS010000097.1 GCA_945787265.1 uncultured Gammaproteobacteria bacterium
AGGCGGGATGACGGTCTTGCGCGGCATACGGCACACCTGCAATGGATCCCGGCGCAGGGGCCGGGATGACGATTTTGCACAGGCGGGATGACGGTCTTGCGCGGCATACGGTACACCTGGAATGGATCCCGGCGCGGGGGCCGGGATGACGTATTGTTCGGACTGTGAAATTTGCTTGCTAATCAATCCACTCGAGCTAATCGGGCAGGTCGGTGACGGCGCCCGCGGAAGCGGAGCTGACGAGGCGCGCGTACTTGGCCAGCACACCGCGCTTGTAGCGGGGCCTGGGCGGTTTCCAGGCTTTTGCCCGGCGCCTGAGCTCGGCCGCGCTCAGCTTGACGTTGACCTCGCGCTTCTCGGCATCGATGGTGATGATATCGCCGTTCTTGAGCAGGGCGATCGGTCCGCCAACCGCAGCCTCGGGGGTAACGTGCCCAACCACGAAGCCGTGCGAGCCGCCGGAGAAACGACCGTCGGTCAAGAAGGCCACGTCCTTGCCGAGGCCCTTGCCCATGATGGCCGAGGTCGGTGACAGCATTTCGCGCATGCCGGGACCACCCTTCGGGCCCTCGTAGCGCACCACGATGACATCGCCTTTCTTGACGGTACCGTCGAGAATCTTTTTAAGTGCCTGTTCCTCGGAAGAAAAAATCCGCGCTTTGCCGGTAAAGTGCAGCCCTTCCTTACCCGATATCTTCGCCACCGAACCTTCGGGCGCAAGATTACCGTGCAGGATCACCAGGTGGCTGTCCTTTTTGATCGGGTCGTTGAGCGCGTGCACGATATCCTGGCTTTTCGGATAGGGTTTCACGCCAGCCAGGTTCTGCGCCAGCGTCCTGCCGGTGACGGTCAGGCAGTCGCCATGCAGCAGACCCGCGTCGAGCAGCATTTTCATCAAAGGCTGGATGCCGCCGATGGCGATCAATTCAGACATCATCGCCTTGCCACTGGGACGCAGATCGGCGAGAACCGGCACGCGTTTGCCGATGCGGGTGAAATCATCGAGCGTGAGTCTGACCCCGATTGACGAGGCCATTGCGAGTAAATGCAGCACCGCGTTGGTCGAACCGCCGAGGGCTATGACCATCGTTATCGCGTTTTCGAACGCCTTTTTGGTCATGATATCGCTGGGCCGGATATTGGCCCTCAGCAGGTACATCGCGGCCCTGCCGGCCTCGATACAGTCCTGTGTCTTATCTTTTGAAATTGCTGCCTGTGCGGAACTGTTCGGCAGGCTCATGCCCATGGCCTCGATCGCCGAGGCCATCGTGTTCGCGGTATACATGCCACCGCAGGAACCGGGGCCGGGGATCGCGGTGCACTCGATTTCCTTGAGTTCCTTTTTGGTGATCTTGTGCTGCGCCTGCGCGCCGACGGCTTCGAATACCGAAACCACGTCCGTGGGTTTGTCCTTATGGCAACCCGGCATGATGGTACCGCCGTAGACAAACACCGACGGGCGATTGAGGCGCGCCATGCCGATCATGCAGCCGGGCATATTCTTGTCGCAGCCGCCGATCGTCACCAGCGCATCGAATCCCTGGCAGCCGGTAACCGCTTCGATCGAATCGGCGATGACCTCGCGTGACACCAGCGAGTACTTCATCCCCTCGGTGCCCATCGAAATGCCGTCGGAAATGGTGATGGTATTGAAAACCACCGCCTTGCCGCCGGCCGTATTGGCGCCTTCGGCGGACTTTAGCGCAAGTTGATCGATGTGCATGTTACAGGGCGTCACCATACTCCAGGTCGACGCTATTCCAACCTGCGGTTTTTTGAAGTCGGCGTCGTCAAAACCGACCGCGCGCAGCATCGAGCGACTGGGTGCGCGGTCGACACCGTCGACGACCAGCGATGAGTATTGACGGGGATTTGATTTGCGTGATGCGGTTTTTTTGCTCGCCATAACGGGATTGACATCTGTAATGTGGAGAATCGCCGTAGGTTAGGCAAAGGCCGAAGGCGATGCAAGCGAATAAATCGCAGCCGAAACCCAATATTCCGGAATCTTGCCTATACTCATTGTTAACTCCTGTTCAGGCCGCTTGATACATGGTCGAAATCGTTTTGGTAACTGCGATCTCCGCGCTGCTCGGCGCGGTTCTAGCGTGGTACCTGTTAAAAGGATTTGCCGGAATGCGGGCCCGTCGGCTGCAGGAAGGCAGCAAGGATCGACTCTATAACCTGATCGAGGCCACGGTTGGTACCACCGGCGAAACCTATTTTTACGCCCTGGTTCGAGAGCTGTCCGAATTCCTGTCGGTAGACGCGGTGTTCCTGGCCGCGGGTGTCGACGCAGAACAGCAAAACTATCAGAGCCTGGCCTACTGGTGTGACGGCGGTTACATCATGAACCACTCCATTTCGCTAAAAAACAGCCCCTGCGCCGAGAGCGGGAGTTTCTGGTACCTCGAAAACTCTGCCAGTGAACTGTTTCCCGACGCCGTGTTCCTGCGGGAGCGATTCAATGCCTCCGGCGTTTTTGCGCTGAAGCTGCAGGATTCATCCGGCCGACCCATCGGTGTGCTGGTTGGCATCAGTCGCAGCACGCTGCACCCGAAAAAACGCGATATACACGTGATCAAGTTGTTCGCCGCGCGCGCCGCGGCCGAGCTGGAACGAAAGCTTGCGCTTGGCGAAACTTTGATGGAAAAGGAGCGGGCGCAGGTAACCCTGCACTCGATCGGCGACGGTGTCATTACCACCGATGGCAGGGGTTGTATCGACTATATGAATCCGGTGGCGGAGGCCCTGACCGGCTGGCGCTACCACCAGGCGATGGGATTATCGATGGAGGCGGTACTGCATCTCGAAGACGAGCAGAGCGGCAAGGTGATACCTGATCCCGCGCAGCGTTGCCTGTCAGAAAAAAGAGTGATTGCTCCGAAAACCGATAATGTCCTGATATCACGTAGTGGTGAACGCTACTCGATCCAGGGTACCGCCGCGCCGATGATCGATGCGCAGGGTAATAGTATTGGTGTGGTGCTGGTCTTCAAGGATGTCACCGACTCGCGTCGTGCGCAGAAAATGATCGTGCACCAGGCGACGCACGATCCGTTGACCGGGCTCGTGAACCGTACCGAGTTTGAAGAAAGGCTGGAACATTCCCTGCAGTCGGCCAAGGATTTTGAAAATACGCACGCATTGTTATTTCTTGATCTCGACCAGTTTAAAATTGTTAACGATACTGCCGGGCACGTTGCCGGTGACGAATTGCTGAAGCAGATATCGTCGCTCCTCGCCGGTCAGCTGCGCGGCCGTGACACCCTGGGTCGTCTCGGCGGCGACGAGTTCAGTGTATTACTGGAGAACTGTCCGCTAACCGAGGCCAGCAAAGTTGCCGACATGCTGATTAGCGTGGTGCGGGAATACCGGTTTACCTGGGATCAGAAAACTTACCAGGTCGGCGTCAGCATCGGTATCGTCCCGATAAACGCCGAATCGACCAGCTGCAAGCAGCTCATGCACGATGCCGACCAGGCCTGTTACGTCGCCAAGGATAAAGGACGGGGGCGATACCATATCCACAGCAAGGCCGATTCGGGGATGCTCCATGGTCCCGGTGAAAAGTTACAGCGCAAGGATATCCAGGACGCGCTCGCGAGTGAGCGGTTCATGTTGCTGTACCAGCCGATTGTTGCACTCGATTCAGGGCAAAACCGCTTACATACGCGGGCCGAGCTGCTGCTGCGCATGCTGGACGAGGCCAATAACGTCGTTACCCCCGGTGCATTCCTGCCGGCTGCCGCCCGCTACGGCCTGCTGGCGCAGATTGATCGCTGGGTTATTGGCCGGGTGTTTGGAGCCTATACGCACATTTTCATGCAGAATCCGGGCCTGGTGCTGAGTTTGAACCTGTCGGCGCCATCCATAGCCGACGACGCACTGCTCGATTATATCCTGCTGATGTTTGAAAAAACGGTGGTCAAACCGCAACAGGTTTGCTTCGAGATTTCCGAAACCACGCTGAGCCACAATCTTGCGAGCGCGAGTCGCCTGATTAAACGCTTACAGGAAATCGGCTGCAGTTTCGCGCTTGATAATTTTGGCAGTGGACTGGCCAGTTTTGCAGCGCTCAAGGATTTACGCTTTGATTTCGTCAAAATAGACGGCCATCTGGTTCGTGACATTTGCGGCGATGAAATCGACTGTACGATGGTCGAATCGATCAACTCGATCGCGCATTTGCTCGGTATCAGGACAATCGCCGAAAGCGTCGAGGCACATGCCACCATCGAAAAACTGGAATCAATTGGCATTGACTATGCCCAGGGCTACCTGCTGGGTGACCTGGTGCCACTGGATGAAATCGGTCGTGCTGACCAGGGTCACACCACTCCCGAGATCCAGGTCAACTGACCGTGTAAGCGGGTATCCAGCTTAAACGCCTACCTTGTCAGAACGACGCTCCAGGATCAGCGTGTTGCGCCAGCGACCGTCACGCTGTGCGATACGCTCGCGAATCCCGACTTCCCGGAAACCGTGCCGCAGATGAAGCCTCAACGTTGCACTATTTTCGGGAAAAATCGATGAATACAGGCTCCAGATCCCGTTGCGCTCGGATTCCTCGATAAGCCCCGCCATCAATTCATTGCCGATACCCTGGCCTAGCGCATCAGTTGCCACGTAGATACTGACCTCGGCGACGCCGCGATAGCAATCCCGGGCCGACACAGGTGCCAGGGCCGCCCATCCCAGTAATTGGCCATCCCGCTCCCAAACAAGGCGAGAATGAGGTAGATACTTCGCCTGCCAGGACTGCCAGTCGGGGGCCTCGGTCTCAAATGATGCTTCGCCGGTATCCAGCCCCTGGCGGTATATCTCAAGCACCAATCGGGCATCAGAATTTCGCAGATTTCTGATCATCAGGTGGACTTATACGGCTATCCGGATGTCGGGCGCAATAGCGATTTAGCAAATTTTGCCATTCCAGACATCTAATCAATACCTTGGCTGCGAGCTTCGGTTATGTTACTTTTCGCGCACGGAGCATTATAAAAGAACTCCTTAATCTGTTACCACGGTTAAAACTAAAGGGCGCGAAATCCCTGAAAACCGCGGTGACGCTTCATTTCAAAGAAATAACAATTGGAGAGAGTGACCAATGAAACTTTTTAAAACGCTGGCTGTATCGGCAGCCGTGGCGCTTGCCTCGACGTCAGGTGTTGCAACTGCGGGTACGCTACAAGATGTGCAGGCCCGTGGCGAACTTAACTGCGTAGTAACCACCGGCGTTGCCGGTTTTGCCGCACCCGATGACGCGGGTCGTTGGGCGGGCTTTGACGTTGATTTTTGTCGTGCTACCGCCGCAGCTGTACTCGGCGATGGCAACAAGGTCAAGTTTATCCCGACTACCGGTAAAACCCGTTTTACCGTGCTCAACTCGGGCGAAGGCGACCTGCTGTATCGCAATACCACGATTACCATGAGTCGTGACGCAGACCTTAAGTTGACTTTCCTCGGCGTCAACTATTACGACGGCCAGGGATTCATGGTGCCCAAGGCGCTTGGTGTAAGCTCCGCCAAGGAACTCGACGGTGCATCTGTCTGTATCCAGACTGGTACCACAACCGAGTTGAACCTCGCTGACTATTTTCGTGCCAACAACATGAGCTACGAGCCGGTAGCCATCGAAACCAATGAAGAAGGTCAGGTAAACTACCTCGCCGGTCGTTGCGACGTATATACGACTGACGCATCGGGTCTGGCGGCTACTCGTAGTACTTTCGATAATCCCAACGCACACGTCATTCTGCCGGAAATCATTTCCAAGGAACCGCTCGGACCAGCAGTTCGCCAGGGCGACGACCAGTGGGCGGATGTAACACGCTGGGTGCTTAACATGCTGATTGAAGCCGAAGAATTTGGACTGACCCAGGCTAATGTCAAGCAGCATGCTGCTAAGGCTGGAGACAATCCTTCCATCAATCGTATGGTCGGAACCGAAGGTGATTTTGGTTCAATGATCGGACTCGACAAGCAGTGGGCAGTACGCGCAATTTCCGCGGTAGGCAACTACGGCGAAATTTTCGAGCGCAACATCGGTGTCAATACGCCTCTGGGCCTGGCGCGCGGTTTGAACGCGCAATGGACCAACGGTGGCATCTTGTACTCACCGCCGCTGCGTTAAAACGTAGTAATGAAGCGGCGGCCCGTTGGGCCGCCGCCTCACTCAGGTTTCAAGGTGTAGAAAAAGGCTGAGTTTTCGGGGGGATAACGAAAAATGACGACAGCAGATACATCCAGCGAAAGATCATTATTATATCGCCTGTTTAACGACAAAGAACTGCGATCAGTCACGATACAGGTCATTACGATGGCCTTGATAATCGCCTTCTTCTTTTTCATTGTCAGCAATGCGATCACTAACCTCGAAACCATCGGTAAGGGATATAGCTTTAACTTCCTGTGGGATGCATCGAACTACGATATCAATCAGACCCTGATCGAATACAATTCTCGCAGCCCGCACTGGCGAGCGGCTATTGTTGGCATTATCAACACCATGCTGGTGGCCGTGGCCGGAATTATCCTCTCCACTATCGTCGGATTCCTGCTCGGCGTGTTACGCCTGTCCAGTAACTGGCTGATTAACCGGGTCGTTTACGTATA
>CALZHS010000098.1 GCA_945787265.1 uncultured Gammaproteobacteria bacterium
GCCGATTGGGAGGCTAATATTCTGATCGTCAATTTCTGGGCCCCCTGGTGTGCCCCCTGCCGTCGCGAAGTGCCAGCCCTGATAAAAATACACCGGAATTACGCCGACCAGGGTGTCCGGGTAATGGGCATTGCCTACGATAATGAATCCCAGGTAAGACGGTTTGCCGCTGATTATCAAATAAATTACCCGCTGTTTCTTGCCGGAAATCGTACCGCGATGTATAACGCCGCATTTGGAAATCGCAGCGGCAGCCTGCCATTTACCGCGTTGCTGGACCAGGATCACCGTATCGTATTCCGTCACAATGGAGAGCTCACCGAGATACAGTTGCGCGAGCAACTTGAAACACTGTTATAACTGTTCTGCAGACCTGACACAGGCAAAAACTGTCGTTAACTTCGCCAATCTAGCGGTTATCTCTCTAAAACTGGACTCTATCTGGTCGTTATGTGAAAATCACGGCACGCTAGTCCAAACCCGGAAAAGTCCAAAATGGCGAATATCCTGGTCATTCATGGCCCCAATTTGAACCTGCTTGGTACCCGTGAACCCGAGGTTTACGGTACCGAAACCCTGGCCTCGATAAACAAGCACCTTGCCCAGATGGCGGAACAAAACGAGGTAAGGCTCAGGACTTACCAGTCCAATACCGAGGGCAATATCATTAGCTGTATACAGCAGGCAGCATCGAAGGACATTCAGTTCATCATCATTAATCCCGGCGCTTTCACGCATACCAGTATCGCGATACGTGACGCGTTCCTGGCGACTCGAATTCCGTTTATCGAAGTCCACGTGTCCAATGTTTACGCACGCGAAGAATTCAGATCGCACTCATACCTTTCTGATATCGCGTTGGGCGTTATCAGCGGCTTCGGCAGAAACAGCTATCTGCTGGCATTCGAGGCCGCCATCATCCATTGCAATCAATCTTAATAAGTCGAGAACCGCATTAATGGATATTCGCAAAGTAAAAAAATTGATTGAACTCCTCGAGCAATCGGGAATAGCCGAGCTTGAAATCAAGGAAGGTGAGGAGTCGGTCAGAATCAGCCGACAGTCGTCAGCCAGCGTCCACAGCGCGGCATCGGTAGCCGCCCCGCCAGTATCGACCGCTCCGCCAGTTCCCGCTGCGGCACCCCCGACCTCGATACCGGAAGTTGCCGATAAAGTAGACGGGCACCAGGTTAAATCGCCCATGGTGGGCACCTTTTATATCGCCGCCTCTCCCACGTCAGGTCCATTTGTGACCCCGGGCCAGCAGGTTAACGTTGGCGATACCCTGTGCATTATCGAAGCCATGAAAATGATGAATCAGATCGAAGCCGACAAGGCCGGCACGGTGCGCTCCATCATGGTTGAAAATGGCAGCCCGGTCGAGTTTGACCAGGTTTTGTTTATCATCGATTAAACCGGCGGGAATCCACTCGATGCTGGAAAAAATTGTTATCGCCAACCGCGGTGAAATCGCACTTCGGATCCTGCGCGCCTGTCGCGAAATGGATATCAAGACAGTCGCGGTTCATTCGACTGCCGATCGGGACCTGAAACACGTGCGGCTTGCCGACGAATCGGTGTGCATCGGACCGCCCTCCTCGCTGGAAAGCTATCTGAATATTCCGGCTTTGATCTGCGCCGCCGAGTTAACCAACGCCGATGGCATCCATCCTGGCTACGGTTTCCTGTCTGAAAACGCAGAATTCGCGGAGCAGGTCGAGTCGAGTGGTTTCAAATTCATCGGACCAAGCGCGGCGGCGATCCGCACCATGGGTGACAAGGTGGCCGCGATCAAGGCGATGAAGCAGGCCGGCGTGCCGACCGTGCCTGGCTCGGACGGGCCTCTCGGTGACAGCGACAGCAAAAACCTGGAGATGGGCCGCAAGATCGGATACCCGGTCATTATCAAGGCCGCCGGTGGTGGCGGTGGACGCGGCATGCGGGTGGTGCACGCCGAGGGCAGCCTGCTGAACTCGATCCAGCTGACCAAGTCAGAGGCAGCGGCCGCTTTCGACAACGATACGGTCTACATGGAAAAATTCCTCGGTGCGCCGCGTCATATTGAAATACAGGTACTCGCAGATGCCCACGGTAATGCCATCCACCTGGCCGAACGCGATTGCTCGATGCAGAGGCGACACCAGAAAGTAGTCGAAGAAGCGCCGGCGCCGGGCATCACCGAGGAGCAACGCAATCGAATTGGCACGCGTTGCGCCGAGGCCTGCATTAAGATGGGATATGAAGGTGCCGGTACTTTCGAGTTCCTTTATGAAAATGCCGAGTTTTACTTTATCGAGATGAATACGCGCGTCCAGGTGGAACATCCGGTGACCGAAATGATTACCTGGGTGGATATTATCAAGGAACAGATCTCGATCGCCTCCGGTAATCCACTGCGTTATAAACAGGAAGATATTCACGTGCACGGACACGCCATCGAATGCCGCATAAACGCCGAGGATTCGAAAACCTTTCTGCCCTCGCCCGGCAAGATCACGCTCTACCACGCACCCGGTGGGCCCGGCGTTCGCATGGACTCCCATATCTACAACGGCTATACCGTGCCACCCTATTACGATTCGATGATCGGTAAGCTAATCACTTACGGCAGCACGCGCGAATCGGCGATAGCACGCATGAACGGCGCACTTTCTGAAATCGTGATCGAAGGCATCAAAACCAATCTCGAGCTGCAAAAGGACATCATCAGCGATGGAAACTTCGCTGCCGGTGGCACCGATATCCACTACCTCGAAAAGAAACTCGGGCTGGACTAGCACTTTATAACGATGACATGGTGGCAATTCAGCCTAAATTGTCAGGCGTCTGAACTCGAGCAGGTCGAAGCGTTGATGCAGGAGCTGGGCGCGCTCAGTATCTCGCTGCGTGATGCGGGTGACGAACCCATCTATGAACCGCTCCCGGGCGATAATCCCGTCTGGCAGGAATCAATCGTCACCGCGACCTTCGACGCGGGCCTGGACCCCGGGCTGTTAAAGCAGCAATTGAACCAGGGATTACCGCGTCACCTGGCAGGCGAAGTCCGGCAGGAAACGCTTGAAGAACAGGCCTGGGACCAGGCTTACAAGCAGCATTTCCAGCCGCTGCAGTGTGCGCCCGATCTCTGGATCGTTCCGAGCTGGTCGGAGCCCCCGGTTCCCGGCGCAACGGTCATCCGGCTCGATCCGGGCCTGGCCTTTGGCACCGGGAGTCATCCGACAACCGCACTGTGCCTGGCCTGGTTGGGCGCAAACGATATTAAAGATCGCAGCGTCATCGATTTCGGCTGTGGCTCCGGAATTCTGGCGATCGCGGCGATTAAACTCGGTGCAAAACAGGTTAACGCGGTCGATATAGACGAACAGGCTTTGACCGCCTGCCAGTCAAATAGGGAGGTGAATGCCATCGGTGCAGAACAGATAGTCGTTTCTCAACCCGAGGATTTGACCGCTGCTGGTATAGACCTGTTGGTCGCCAACATTCTGGCCGGTCCGCTGGTTGAGCTCGCACCCCGCTTTGCATCGCTGGTCAGATCCGGTGGTCAAATTTTGCTCTCGGGTATACTCAAAACACAGCTGAAAGAGATACAATCGGCGTACCAACCCTTTTTCGACCTCGATCCAGCCAGTTATCGCGACGAATGGGTATGCGTCAGCGGTTATCGACTTTGACAGGGGATTAATGTTTAGCAGTACCCATTTAGGCGCCGTGATGGAAACAACCTGCACCGAGTGCGGGAGCCGTTTTCGTCTCACTGAAAACCAGCTGAAGCACGCTTACGGCAAGGTTCGCTGCGGGGAATGTGGCACCGTATTCAACGCGTTAATCAACCTCAGGAATTATGACGGCGAGATCCCCCCGGGTTACCTGGACCAGTTCCAAAACGAGGATTTAGCATCGGGAAAAACCCTGCCGGTAAACGGCTTTGGCCCCGAATCAAATTATGAGCAGCATTCTGAACTCAGTTTGCATGAGGCCATGTACGGTTCAGAACGAAGGCCTTTTATTACCTTTGGACCCCTGACCTGGTTTATTGGGATATTGCTGTTAAGCGCGCTCGGTGTCGTACAGGCAATTTATTATCAACGTTATCAACTGATCGAAAATCCGCGCTACCAGCAACAGGTTATTGCGTTGTGCCAGGTTTTGCCCTGTGCCGAGACTGAATTCTCCAGCACCGAGCAGATCCGCCTGCTGGAGCGCAATGTTTTTACCCATCCGGTGACCTCCAATGCACTCATGGTGACCGGTTCTTTTGTCAACCAGGCGCCTTTTACACAGAAGTTACCCGACTTGCTGATTAGCCTGTTTGATATCAGGGGCAAGCTTATTGCGAACCGGCTGTTCAGGCCCACGGAATACCTGTTAGAAGATAAAAATCGCGGTGTGATAAAACCCGGTTTACAGATTCAGTTTCGACTCGAAGTCGTCGACCCCGGTACCGATGCACTGACTTACGAGTTCGAATTTTTCTAGGTCGCGACGGTTTTTTCCTAAATAAGTCACATTAATACCGACATCGAAATATACTGGTATCTGCAGCCTCGGACTCGGGGTATATTGCGCAACTTCGAGCCATCCTGACCGCGCACAAACCTGCCTGAATTCTATACTACGGGATTATGAACCTTCAGTATCAGCTAACAAAATTTCTGCCGTTTATGCGCTGGGGCAAAAACATGACTCGCACCAGCCTGCGCGCAGATGCCATGGCGGGTCTTATTGGGGCCGCAATCGTGTTGCCACAGGGTGTAGCCTTCGCCGCGATTGCCGGTATGCCCCCCGAGTACGGCCTATACACCAGTATGGTTCCGGCAGTTATCGCGGCCCTGTTCGGTTCTTCCTGGCATCTTGTATCCGGGCCGACCACCGCGGCATCCATCATCATGTTTGCCTCTTTGAGCACTATAGCCACACCCGGCAGCGAAGAGTACGTGGCGCTCGCGATAACACTCGCTTTCATGGTCGGCGTAATGCAATTGGTTATGGGGCTTGTGCGACTCGGTGCCCTGGTCAACTTCATATCGCATTCGGTCGTGGTCGGGTTTACCGCCGGAGCGGCCTGCCTGATCGCCGCTAAACAGGCCGAGCAGTTTTTGGGAATCGATATTCCCGACGGCGCCCATTTACTTAAAAACATTGAGTTTATCTGGCTGAACTGGCAGGAGTTACATCCCCTGGTAACACTGGTTGCAATCATCACATTACTGAGTGGAATCCTGACCCAGCGACGCCTGGGCGGCATGAGTATGATTGCCGCACTTTTCGCTGGCGGCATTGCCGCGGCCCTGTTTAACCTCGCCTTCGGAGAAGAGACTTCCGGCATTCAAATGGTAGGAGCATTACCTCAACAATTGCCGCCATTATCGATGCCACAATTCTCGTTGGAGACTTTCCGTCAGCTCTCACCGCTGGCGCTGGCGATGACACTATTTGCGTTGACCGAAGCGGTATCTATCGCGCGCTCAATTTCGCTGAAGTCCGGCCAGCCCATCGCGGGTAACCAGGAATTCATTGGCCAGGGATTATCTAATATTTGCGGTAGTTTCTTTTCGTCCTATGTGGCCACCGGCTCATTTAACCGTAGCGGCGCCAACTACGATGCCGGCGCGCGCAGCCCATTAGCGGCTGCCCTGGCGGGAGTGTTACTGGTGGTTCTGGTATTGCTGGTGGCCCCGTTGACCGCTTTTCTTCCCAAGGCCGCCGTGTCCGGATTATTGTTCCTGGTTGCCTGGCGCCTGATCGACTTCAAACAAATCCGTAAGATTCTGCGCGCTGACGATAAAGAGGCGGTCATTCTCGGCGTCGTCTTCTTTGGAACCGTGTTTTTCTCGATCGAATTTGCGATTCTGGCGGGCGTAATTTTGTCATTGATTATTTTTCTGCGCAAAACATCACGTCCCCGGTTATCACCACGGGTACCTGATTCGGAGTCGGGAACGCGGAAATTCATCTATGCGCATTCCAACCCTGAATGTCCCCAGCTCAAGATACTGCGTCTCGATGATTCGCTTTACTTTGGCTCGGTGGCATTTGTTGGCGAGCTTCTTCGCCGCTACCGCGAACACTATCCGCAGCAGAAACATTTACTGCTGCTGACAAAGGGTATCGCCCAGGTAGATGTCGCCGGTGCCGAGCTTATCATAGACGAAGCACGTGAAAGACGTGCTGTCGGGGGTGATTTTTACATGTACCGCCTAAGGAATACCGCAGCAAAGGTTTTTAATCGCGGCGGCTATAAAGATGAAATTGACGCCAAGGCGGAGGCCATTTCGACGATCTTTGATCGGCTCGACAAGGAAATCTGTGCAAGCTGTGAAAACCGCATATTTCTCGAATGCCGGACAGTAGATAAAAAACCGGCTGATGAGGCAGAATAGCCGACATGTCATTCGCCATCGGGCCCTATAAATTTGACAACCGCCTGGTCCTGGCTCCCATGGCGGGCGTCACCGACCGACCATTTCGGCAATTGTGCCGACAACTCGGCGCGGGTATGACGGTATCCGAAATGATCACCAGCCGCCCGGACCTGCGTGACAGCCGTAAAACCCGGTTGCGCATGGACCACGAGGGTGAGCCCGGCCCGATTATTGTTCAGATTGCAGGTGGTATCCCGGAGATGATGGCAGAGGCCGCTATCTATAACGTTTCACAGGGCGCACAGATCATTGATATCAACATGGGTTGCCCCGCCAAGAAGGTTTGCAAGGTTGATGCGGGATCTGCCCTGTTGAAAGATAGCAAACTGGTTGAAGCCATCCTGCGCGCAGTGGTAAGCGCAGTTTCAGTACCGGTAACCCTCAAAATACGTACCGGCTGGTCACGCGAGCATCGCAACGCACTTGAAATCGCCGGCATCGCCGAGGCCAGTGGAATCCAGGCACTGACGATTCACGGACGTACCCGAGAAGACAAGTATATCGGCACGGCCGAGTACGAGACCATTCGACAGGTCAAAAAAAATCTTCGAATTCCCGTGATCGCAAACGGAGACATCGATTCCGTTAAAAAAGCAAAAATGGTCATGGACTTCACGGCTGCTGATGCTATTATGGTCGGCCGTATCGCGCAGCAACGACCGTGGATTTTTGGCCAGATTGATCACTATCTGAGCACCGGCAACGAGCCCGAAGAACCCTCGGACGAATTAAAACAGGCATGGTTAATTAACCATTTACACAATTTGCATGCGTTTTACGGAGAGCATCAGGGGGTGCAGATCGCGCGTAAGCATATTAACTGGCAGCTTGGCCATAAAAAAAATTACAACATCGTCAAGCCACTGCTAATGCAGGCACAAAATTCGGCGCAGCAGCTGGAAACGATCGAAGCTTACTTTAACGACTGTCACCTGAAGAGCTATGACTGGGCCTCATGATGAGCGTCCCAAGGCGCAACGTGGTTAGTGAGTGTGACAACAAAGAAAAAAACAAGCTTATTGCAACAGTCAGTAGAAAAGGCAATTCGTAAATATCTGGATGATCTCGACGGTGAACTGCCGTGCAACCTGTTCGACACCGTGATTTCAGAAATCGAACAACCGATGCTGAAGACCGTGCTTCGACATTGTGATAACAACCAGTCCAGAACCGCATCCTGTTTGGGTATCAACCGCGGCACATTACGCAAGAAACTTAAGCAATATCATATCGAACATTAATACTGGCGGATTTTCGATCGGCTATAATGCCGTCTTTTCAAAAACCGATACGGACCCACAATGGCCCAAGCTATTCGCCGCGCGCTCATTAGCGTCTCTGACAAAACCGGCATCGTCGAACTGGCCCGGAAACTTCACGACCAGGGTGTCGAGCTGCTTTCCACTGGAGGCACTGCCAAACTGATTGCCGAGCAGGGAATCACGGTGACCGAGATTTCCGACTACACCGGCTTTCCGGAAATGATGTCTGGCAGGGTCAAGACACTGCACCCAAAAGTTCACGGCGGTATTCTCGGGCGCCGGGGCATCGACGATGCCGTCATGCAGGAACACGATATCGAACCGATTGATCTCGTCGTGATCAATCTCTACCCGTTTCAGCAAACCGTCGCCAATCCCGATTGCAGCCTTGAAGATGCAATTGAAAATATTGATATCGGGGGCCCTGCAATGGTGCGTGCCGCGGCCAAGAACCATGCCAGCGTTACCGTCGTGGTAGATCCCGCAGATTACGAACAGCTATTGCAGGAAATTGTGGATAGTGGCGGGGTTAGTGACAAGACGCGTTTTTCCCTGGCCATCAAGGCTTACGAACATACGGCACAATATGATGGCGCGATTGCGAATTATTTTGGACACCGGGTGCAAGCACCCGGGGAAGAGTCCTTTCCGCGCACCTTGAACCTGCAATATCAGCATGCGCTGTCGATGCGTTACGGGGAGAACCCGCACCAGGCTGCAGCCTTCTACATCGCGGCTGGAAATCAGGAACCCAGCGTTGCCAGCGCCCGGCAAATCCAGGGAAAGTCACTGTCATTCAACAATATCGCCGACACCGATGCTGCACTCGAGTGCGTCAAGCAGTTCGAAAATCCTGCCTGCGTTATCGTCAAACACGCTAACCCTTGCGGCGTTGCGTTGGCGGATAATATTCTTGACGCTTACCAGCACGCGTTCAACACCGATCCAGAATCGGCGTTTGGCGGCATCATTGCTTTCAATCGCAGTCTCGATGCCAGCACCGCTGCGGCAATAATCAAGCAACAGTTCGTCGAAGTGATTATTGCCCCCGTGGTGGAAGACGAGGCGGCCAGCGTTGTTGCCAGCAAGGAAAACGTGCGTCTGCTCAGCTGCGGACAATGGGATACCGCCCCGACCCGCTGTGACTACAAGCATGTCAATGGGGGCATCCTGGTGCAGGACGCCGACCAGGCGCTTTATCAAGGCCTCGAGGTGGTGACCGAAATCAAACCGGACGACCGGCAAATGCAGGACATGGTGTTTGCCTGGCAGGTGGCCAAGTACGTCAAATCGAATGCCATCGTTTATGCGCGTGACAGCAGGACGATCGGTGTTGGCGCCGGACAGATGTCGCGCATTAACAGTGCCCGCATCGCCGCAATCAAGGCCGAGCATGCCGGACTCGAGGTCAACGGCTCGGTGATGGCATCCGATGCATTCTTCCCATTTCGCGACGGCATCGATGCAGCCAATGACGTCGGGATCCGTGCGGTGATTCAGCCCGGCGGATCGATGCGTGACGATGAAGTCATCGCGGCCGCAAACGAGCATGGCATGACGATGGTTTTCACCGGAATGCGGCATTTTCGACACTAGTCATGGTTGTTAGCAGATGAATGTGTTGATCGTCGGTGGCGGTGGCCGCGAACATGCGCTGGCCTGGAAAGCGGCACAATCGGCGCAGGCGGACCAGGTATTTATTGCCCCCGGGAATGCCGGTACCGCGCTGGAACAAGGTGTTGAAAACGTCGCTATTGATGCCGAAGACATCGATAAGCTGCTTGAATTCGCCCTCGCCAGGCAGATCGAACTCACCATTGTCGGTCCCGAGGCACCCCTGGTTGCCGGTATTACCGACCGCTTTGAAGCCGAGGGGCTAACCATTTTTGGCCCCAGCGCCGGGGCCGCTCAACTCGAGGGCTCGAAGACTTTTACCAAGGATTTCCTCGCGCGCCACGACATTCCGAGCGCTGCTTACCAGAGTTTTACCGGGGCTGACGCTGCCTGTGCCTATGTTGCTGCACAGGGCTGCCCGATCGTGGTCAAGGCAGATGGCCTTGCGGCCGGTAAAGGCGTGGTCGTGGCCCAGTCCTCGGACGAGGCGGAACACGCGATCAGGGAAATGCTGTCGGGAAACCGTTTTGGCGAAGCCGGGCATCGTGTCGTGATCGAAGAGTTCATGCCGGGAGAAGAGGCAAGCTACATCTGCATGGTCGATGGCGAACAGGTATTGCCAATGGCCAGCTCACAGGACCATAAGGCGCGAGACAACGGCGATCTCGGGCCCAATACCGGGGGCATGGGGGCCTATTCCCCTGCCCCGATCCTCAGCGCTGAAATCGAGGACCAGGTAATGCAGAAAATTATCCTGCCCACGGTACGCGGTATGAATTCCGAGGGTAACCGCTACCGCGGTTTCCTGTACGCTGGATTAATGATCGGAAGCGACGGCGTGGCGCGAGTCGTCGAATACAATTGTCGCTTTGGGGATCCTGAAACCCAACCGATCATGATGCGATTACAATCCGACCTGGTCGAGCTTTGTGTTGCCGCCTGTAACGGAGAGCTAGGCACAAAATCGGCAAGCTGGGATCAACGCACAAGCCTTGGCGTCGTAATGGCCGCAAACGGCTATCCCGACGGATACGCTAAAGGCGAACTGATCAGAAACATACCGCCTGAATCGCCGACCGGAAAGGTATTTCATGCAGGGACGACCGTAGATGCCGACGGCAATATTTTATCTAACGGCGGTCGCGTACTGTGTGCAGTCGGCCTCGGGGATGATATTAAAAGCGCCCAGCATCGCGCCTACGAACTGGTTCAGGAAATCGACTGGAAATCGGCATATTTTCGCACCGATATCGGATTCAAGGCACTTTAAATATGCGCGCTTAGCGCCGCTTTGTGAAGTAAATTGTGAGCTTGATTGCGTAATCTACTGACAACTAACAAAAAAAATCACGTCCCTGTGAAATCGACACAACCACTACATATTGTATGTTTTAATTATTAATACCGCAAGATATTGTGCTTTAAATTTTAATGGCTATACTACGCAGAACCTGACCAGAGAATCTGCCATATGAAGTGCCCCAACTGCAATTCTGAAATGTTTGTTACCGATGAAACCGTCAATACAAGAAGCCAGGTCACCTTTTACCGCTGCAGTCTCTGTGTTAGTGAGCACGTTTCGTCAGAACCTGTTTTCGAAGCCACGAGCCAGGAATCGAGCAGTTATTTTGATGCCCCCGCAGCAGATACAAAGCGTTATCTGATGGTCTAGCGCCGGCAAAAGAAAGGGAATTCGAGCTTACCAGGGACTGGCCTGGCAGGAAGAGAATCGATGCAAAAGCAGAGCCACAGGCTAGCTAACAAATACTTCAACGCCTGGTCTCACGTTCGCGTACGACTTGTTTACATTCCCGGTGGGCTGGTTCTGCTTTACGGTTTCTGGCTGTCGCTGACCGCTTGATTGATTCAAATCGTCTGGAAAACCAGACGGGTTCTCAAGCCACCTAAATTTGCATCACTAAATTTCAGCTCGATATTGTAGGACTCGACAATATCGGCTACCACCGCCAGTCCGATTCCCTGCCCTTCGGTAGCTTCATCGAGACGGGTACCTCGATTCAGTATCTGCTGAATTGCATCCGCGGCCAGTCCATCGCCATCATCTTCAATGGTAAGTGTCATCGACCTGTCATCACCGGCCATGAGGTCGATCGAGATTCTGTTGCAGCAATACTTGAAGGCGTTATCCAGCAAATTGCCGACAACCTCGAGACAATCTCCCTCATCCATGCGCAGCAGTGCCTGCGCAGGCAGCCTGCGATCGACAACGGTTCCTTTTTCCTGGTAAACCTTCTCCAGCGCGGACAGAAGCTTATCGATAATCACAACCAGATCGATCGGCTTGCTGATACGAATATCGGAGGTTCCCGTCGTTTTCTGCAGCTGATACGAAACAATTTGATTCATGCGTTCGGTTTGTTCACGCAGGGTTTCGATTTGTGCCTGCTCGATTTCTTGCTGATCGCTCAAACCGGTCAATACCGCGAGGGGGGTTTTCAGACTATGGGCGAGATCATCCATCGCATTGCGATAGCGCTGACGCTGGTACTGTTCCCGTTTCAACAGGATATTCAGATTTTCAGTCAACGGTGCTATCTCGTCGGGATAATCCTGCTCGAATCCTGACTGTTTTTGATCTTCAATCGCTTTCACTTCAAGACCAATCTTCTGCAGCGGTAACAAACTCCATCGAGTTACCAGGTACATCACCAGCAGCAGCAACAGTGTCGTCACAATCAGCCATGCCCATAGCGTTTGCCGAAATCGATTCAGCTGCTCGAAATACCCGACCGCGTTGCGCCAGATTACAACCTCGTAGCGCTGCAGCTTGTTGTTCGCGTCCGGCCACTGCAGTGAAAATCCAAGGCGAAAATACGGCGTTGCAAGATGCTCGACCGTTTGAAAATCCCATTCTCCAGGGTCGATCCCACCGATTGCCGGAAAACTGACAGTGATCGATTCGGAACGCCAGATTTCGCGTTTATAGCGATTGTACAAAAGCGCGTACAGGCCCGAATTTCGAATCACCAGGCTCGGCTCGAATAAACGATCTTCAGATACGGTAATACTTTGACCCTGGCTATCTTGATCGACCGCGGCCAGCAGGCTGTAGATCAGCAGCTGCAGCCCGTCCTCTTCCGCCTGCAGGGCCCGCTTTACCACGGCGCGCTCCAGTGCAATCGCGGTCAGTACCATGAAAACCACCAGCACAACCATCGACACCAGTGTCAGCCTGGACTTGATCGATTTCACCTGTGTTTAATTTTACTCCGCCCGCTGCAGTGTGAAACGGTAACCCCGGCCGCGAAGTGTTTCGATCGGTTTCAGGTTCTCGTCGGGATCGAGCTTTTGTCGTAAACGTCGAATAAACACCTCGATGACATTACTGTCATTATCTGATTCATCATCATACAGGTGTTCGCTCGAGCACTTTATACTCGTAAGCCGTTAAATCCAGCTCGCGATCATCGACGTAGATGCGCTGAGACGCGGTATCGAGACTTACCGGGGAGCAAACGATACGCGAATCCGACCAACCGGATGCCCGCCTTATCAATACGCGGATACGCGCCATCATTTCTTCGTGATGAAAAGGCTTGACCAGGTAGTCATCGGCGCCTGCATCCAGTCCCTCCACCTTGTCCTGCCACCGTCCCCTGGCGGTCAGAATCAGGATCGGAAGCTTATTACCCTGGTCACGAATCTGGTTAATCACTTCGAGTCCCGACATTTCAGGCAACCCCAGATCGATAACGGCGACATCCGCCGGGTACTCCTGAACCAGGTAAAGGCCATCGGCGCCATTGTCAGCACTGTCGACGGCAAATCCCTCGGTTTTCAAACGTGCAACGATTTGCTGCTGGATATCCAAATCGTCTTCTATGACTATCGCTCGCATCGGATTTCTCGCGTATCACTTGATAAATATTAGATCACAGGCGCAAATTGAATGCGCATTTTTATCCGCTTGCCCGGATCATAGGGCATCTCGACATGGTAAAGCTTGCCACGATAGCGGTAGCTGACGTCGTAACCGTCCATGACTTCCTCGTAGCTTACCTGGTGCCGGGTTTTACATTGCTCCTCGTAACCGACAACGGTACGGCTGTGTTGTTGCGCATGTCCGTTGACCGCATCGTGTCCGATCTGGGCCCCGATGATGGTTCCAACAGCGGTAGCAACCTTGTTGCCCCTGCCCTTGCCAAATTGATGTCCAACAATACCACCCAGCAAACCACCGGCGAGCATACCGCCGGCAGATTTCGGATAATGATTCTCGGTGTGATATACCGGTTCTTCCCAGCACTCGCGCACCGGCCTGGATACCTCCACTTGACGATAGATCGGACGTACCTCGACCACCTTGGCATACTCAAAAAGATCATGTCGCGGACTGTCACCATACTGCTTCTGTCCATGATTTTTATGGCCAGCACCGGCCGCACCGGCAACTACCAGTAGCGCAACTGCAAACGTGGTTTTAAGTGTTTTCATAACCCTCTCCTGCCTGTTTAAGGATAACTGGCAATATAGGCGGAACTAACTGAATCGACGCTTAACGGGTGTTACAGCCCGACAGGTTGTGAAATATTTCCTCCCACAGGCTGCGCGGGATTGAGCGGGATGAAGGCCCGATTAGTCCCGGCGCAATTTATCGCTGAGCGCAATCGGTGTCGGGTAGCGCGCCACGACGTAGTATGACGAGAATACGAAACTGGCCAGGGTTGCAATCTGGATCAGGTAGGAAACTTCTGCGCGGATGATGGCAAGCTCGGTCGCCATGACCGCAATCAGCAGTGAAAATTCACTCATTTGCCCAAGCCGCATCGCGACTTCTGTCGACCTGTTGGGATCCTCCTGGTTCATGCGCAGCAGCATCCGATAAAGCGCTGGTTTGACGCCTATCGCGATCAGGCTCAACCCGAGTGCCTCGAGCCATATATCGGGTAAAACCTCGAGGTTGAAACCAGCGCCGAGAGCGACAAAGAAAATGATCAGAAAGAAGTCACGCAAGGGCTTGAGATTTTCCGATATAAACAGCGCAATCGGGCTGCGTGCGATCGACACCCCGGCGATGAAAGCACCGATTTCATAGGAAAGTCCGATTTGTTCGGCAACCTCTGCGACGCCCAGGCACCAGCCCACCGCGAGCAGAAAGATGTACTCCTGGATACGATCGAAACGCCCAATCAATCTTGACAGCAGGTAACGTTCCAGCAGGTAGCAGGCTAGCACCAGCACCGGGAACGCAAGCACGGGTTTGCTCATCGCGTACCAGCCGAATTCGGAGCTGGCGCTACCCTCGAGCAACAGCAGCAGAAAAATCGCAATGATGTCCTGCAGCAACAGGATACTGATGATGACCTCGCCGGTATGCTGGTGGTGCAGTACCGTGGTTGGGATAAGCTTCAAACCGATGATCGTACTCGAGAACATCAGCGCGGCACCGACGATCAAGGCCTCGGTACTGGTATAGCCAAACGCCAGGCTATAGCTATAACCCAGTACCAGTAGCACCAGCGAGCTGGCCCCGGTAATAATCGTGGTTTTACCGGCCAGCCTGATCAGTTCCTGCGGGTGCAGGTTCAAACCCAGCAGGAACAACAGGAAAATAATGCCGACATTGGCAATATTCTGAATCAGGTCAACATCGGAAATCAGGTTCACACCCCAGGGACCGATCACGATTCCCAGGCCAATATAGGCGATGATCAGCGACTGGCGAATCGCCAGTGCCAGTGTCGCCAGCAGAGCAGCCCCGCAAAATACCAGGAACAAAATATAAACGATCGAAGTATCTTCCATAATTGCGAGAGATTAACACGACATCGCCGGTTGATTTGCACCCTTTTACGCATGAATTGTGCGCGCCATGGCCTGCGCTTGATTTTTGAAAGCAATGGCATAAGCTTGTCGGCTGTTTGGGTTCCAGCACCTCTTATGCTCGCTTTAGAAATCTCCAATCTCCACAAGACTTACGCCAGCGGTCTGCAGGCCCTCAAGGGTATCGACCTGCAGGTTGAAAAAGGCGATTTCTTTGCGTTACTGGGACCTAATGGAGCCGGTAAATCGACCTGCATCGGCATTATCTCGGGCCTCATCAACAAGACCAGCGGTAGCGTCAGGATATTTGGCCACTCCATCGACGAGGAATTTATCGTTGCCAAGTCATATCTGGGCTCGGTGCCGCAGGAGTTTAATTTCAATACCTTCGAACCGGTCGAGGAAATTGTTATTAACCAGGCGGGTTACTACGGCGTAACCGCACGCATCGCGCGCCAGCAGACCGAGCATTATTTAAAGCAGCTCGGACTCTGGCAGCATCGCCGCTCGCAGGCTCGACGCCTGTCGGGGGGCATGAAGCGTCGCCTGATGATTGCCCGCGCGCTGGTGCACAAACCACAGCTTCTAATCCTCGATGAACCGACCGCGGGGGTCGATATCGAGTTACGGCGCTCGATGTGGGATTTCCTCGAGCAAATCAACGACCAGGGCACCACCATAATCCTGACCACGCACTACCTCGAGGAAGCGGAGCGCATGTGCCGCAATATTGCCATCATTGACGAGGGCAATATCATCCAGAACACCAGCATGAAACTGCTGCTGAAACAGTTAAACAGTGAAACCTTTGTGCTGTACCTGCGTGGCGACCTGGAGCAGTTACCGCAGTTGCCAAGCTTTGACAATATTACCCGGCTCGATCATCACAGTATCGAGGTTGAAGTGCCGGAAAATCTCTCGATCTCCGATTTGACGCGCGAGCTCGAAGCACAGGGTATCGTCGTTGAACGCATGCGTAACAAGGTTAACCGACTCGAAGAGTTATTCGTCAAGCTAACCACCAAGACCGACCAGGTCGGCGCTGCCTGATGCTGCGCCAGTTCTGGATTGCCTACCTGACCATAATCCGCAAGGAAATCCTGCGGTTTACCCGTATCTGGGTGCAAACCATTATCCCGCCGGTGGTGATGGTAGCGCTTTATTTCATTATTTTCGGTAACCTGATCGGACAGAAAATCGGCGAAATGGACGGTATGCTTTACGTTGATTTCATCATGCCGGGGCTGGTAATGATGTCGATTATTACCAACTCGTATACCAATGTCGTGTCGTCGTTTTACGGTGCCAAGTACTCGCGACATATCGAAGAAATACAGATCGCACCGGTGCCCGACCTGGTTATCCTGCTGGGATTCATGACCGGTGGCATGGCGCGCGGGATCAGCGTTGGCATCG
>CALZHS010000099.1 GCA_945787265.1 uncultured Gammaproteobacteria bacterium
GAAACCGCGTGACCGAATGCTGGTAGTACACCCGGATCGAGCGTGCCTGCAGAATTTCCGTAAACAGTTCCCGCACCCGCCGATTGTGGCCTGGCAGTAAGCAGTCACGATCGGTAACGATGGACAGCTGCAGCCTTGCCCGGGACTGCGTCACCTGCGCTGCGCGATACTGTAACGACAGGGCTAACTCGACTCCACCCGCACCGCCGCCAATCACAACCAGTTGCAGGTCCTTGTCACTTGCCAGCAGCCGTTGCTCGAGTCGATGCCAGGATTCGATAAATCGATCGACCGGCTTGACGGCAAACTGGTCATCCTCCGGGTCCTCACCGAGGGGACTGGTGGGCCTGGAGCCGGTATTGATCGACAATATGTCATATTCGAGGGGCGGACGTCCCGCAATCGCCACTTGCTTGCAGTCGGCATCGATAGCGGTTACCTCGGCATGAATAACGCGCGCGCCGGCGAATCTTGCCAGCGGTAACAGATCGATGTGCGCCTCGTCGAACTGGTAGTGTCCGGCGATAAATCCCGGCAACATGCCCGAGTAAGGCGTGTGCAGATCGCGCGTCACCAGGGTAATGCGTAGCCCGGGCTGCGGATTCATCGCCAGGTGCTTGAGCACGAACAAATGGCTGTGCCCTCCCCCGATCAGCACCAGGTCGGAGGTTACAGGTAACTCATTCATTTGCATCGGCAATTGGCATCATCTATTGCGAGGAGTTCAGGCTTTCACGTCGCTCTGGTATTATGCGTGCAGCTTTTGTACTGTAAAGTCATGTTTACATTTACCCGATCATTTAACCGCGGCCTGTTGCTGGTACTCGCCTGTATCGCGACAGCACCGCTGGCGGCGCAGCAGCCTCGCGAGATTGAACAAGGCTATCCCGGAATTCTTGTCGAAGAGCTGGTTAATGGCCTGGGCGTTCCCTGGGGAATGGCTTTCCTGTCTCCACAGCAGATCCTGGTGACCGAACGCGCTGGCCGCGTACGCCTGCTTGATATCGAAAAACTCGACGTCGTCGAAATCGGGGGTGCTCCCGAGGTCGTCGCCGAAGGCCAGGGAGGCCTGCTTGATGTTGCGGTCGGGCCCAATTACGTCGACGAAGGCTGGATATATTTTACCTACAGTAAGCCTTCGAAAGGCGAAGCGGCAACCACGCTGGCACGCGCCCGTCTTGATCAAAACCGCCTGGTTGACTGGCAGGATTTGCTGGTCACCGATTCTGCAACTGACACCAGAAGGCACTTCGGCAGTCGCATCACGTTTGACGACAGCGGGCACGTATTCTTTGGCGTTGGCGACCGCGGTAAGCGCCCCCTCGCCCAGGACCTGAGCAATCATATTGGCGGGATCATGCGACTGAACCTCGACGGCAGTGTTCCAGCCGACAATCCCTTCTTTGCCAATCCGGGCACGCGTGCGGAAGTCTGGAGTTTCGGTCATCGCAATCCCCAGGGACTGGTTTTTGATACGCAGACCTCGCGCTTATGGGAGATCGAGCACGGACCCCGTGGTGGTGATGAAATCAATCTGGTGGAAAAAGCTCGCAATTATGGTTGGCCTGTCATCAGCCACGGCAAGGAATACTGGGGGCCGGTAGCGGTAGGCGAAGGCACCAGTAAGCCCGGCATGGAGCAGCCGCGAAAGGTATACATTCCTTCGATCGCGCCTGGCAGCCTGGTTGTTTACCGTGGGGATGCGTTTCCGGAGTGGCGCGGGGATCTATTTACGGGCGCGCTCAAGCTACGGCACTTGAACCGGATAAAACTCTCCGAATCAGGTCAGGCCATCGAAGAGGAGCGGATACTCGAAGATCTCGGCGAACGCATCCGCGCCCTCGCTATCAGTCCCGAAGGCTGGATTTACTTCTCCACCGATAGTGGCCGCATCATGCGTATTCTTCCCGAGGAATGATCAACCAGATCATTGAGGTGGCATCGCAGTGTCCCTACTGCTGGGAGGAAATTACCCTGCTCGTCGATGGTTCGATCGAAAACCAGGAATATATCGAGGATTGCGAGGTCTGTTGCCGTCCTATCGATTTTATCGTCGAGGTCGATGAACAGGGGTCCGCCAGCGTGCAGGCCCGTCTTCAACATGAGTAGAACCGGCCATCTGGTGCCGGGCACAGGGCAGCCGGGTTTCGGGTAATTATCGAATAACGAAACCGTTTGTCAGCGGCGTCTTATCCGTGTGTTCGACCACCAGGTCACTTACCCGCGCATGGGCTGGGCCGATCCGTATCTTCTCGATTACCTTCGCCACCGCACCGGCTTCGCCCTGCAGCAGAAACTGGACCCGTCCATCGTCCAGGTTGCGCACGTAGCCGCCAAGGTTTTCAGCCTGTGCATGGCGCAACACGAAGTAACGGAAACCCACGCCCTGCACCCGCCCTGACACAAAGCCGGTTACGCTACGAACCTGATCCATCTTGAAACTCGATGAAGGCTTTCAGTTGTGCAATGATAAGTGGCAGCTTCGGTTCGTCAATCTCGGTAAAAAAAGGTCCTGCCGGGGCAATTCGCATGGTCGGACCCTGCTCGCAGCGGCCCAGGCATTCGCGCCTGACAATCGGAACCTCGAGACCCTCGTCAGCGATCATGGCCTCGATGCTCTGGATCAGGCCAAGGCTGCCACTCCCCACGCAAGAACGCTGGCCAGTGCCAAGACGCCGGTTGACGCAAACAATGAGTCGTACCGGTTTCGTCATGCTAGCCGGGATTCAACCTTGCCTCGATTGCCTGGCGCTCGCTATTCCAGAATTCGCCCCACCGCGCCAGTAGCTGCAGCCCCCGGCGTTGCTGCGCTTCGTCGCCGGCTTCGATCCCGACCCGGTAATTTTCAACACCCTTGATGAAATAACGTTCAAAGTTTTTCCCGAGGCGCAGATCCAACTGGTCAAGAAACTTGCGTTCGACCTGGAACGCCAGTTTCAGACCCTGGTCAAGCATCGCCAGTGCCTGCTCGAGTTCGGCCTGCTGCAGCGCAGAGGACTGCAACTGCCTGCCGCCGGCCTCAACCTGCTTCAGGGATTCAAGGAAATAGTATTTCTGGTCCTTCGCAACCTGTTCGTCGTCCGAAGACGAGCAGGCCACGAGGCTGCAAAGCAGCAGGCAACCCAGCAGTACCCGGTGCAGTGCCGGGTTCATCTGTTACCGGCGATACGCATCCGCAGCGCGTTTAACTTGATGAAGCCCTCGGCATCTTTTTGATCGTAGGCGCCACGGTCGTCTTCGAAGGTTACGATCGCTTCATCAAACAGGCTGTTGGTTGCGGATTTACGACCGACCACGTTGACAGAACCCTTGAACAGCTTGACCCTTACTTCACCGTTTACCGTGTGCTGAGACGCATCAATCATCTGTTGCAGCATCTTGCGCTCCGGACTCCACCAGTAGCCGTTGTAAATCAGGTGGGCATACCTGGGCATTAGTTCATCCTTTAAATGCGCGACCTCGCGATCAAGCGTAATCGACTCGATTCCGCGGTGGGCCTTGAGCATGATACTGCCTCCGGGCGTTTCGTAGCAGCCGCGTGACTTCATGCCGACGTAGCGGTTTTCGACGATATCCAGGCGTCCGATACCATGTGCTCCACCCTCCCGGTTCAAACGGGTTAATGCCTGGGCAGGAGTTAAACGCTCCCCGTCAATCGACACGATATCACCATTTTCAAAACCCAGCTCCAGGTAGGTCGGTTTGTCCGGCGCGTTTTCCGGAGATACCGAACGTTGCCACATGTCATCCCGCGCCTCGTACCAGGGATCTTCCAGCTCTCCACCCTCGTAGGAAATATGCAGCAGGTTAGCATCCATTGAATACGGGGACTTGCCGCCCTGTTTCTTTTCAATTGCGATCCCCGCCGCATCGGCATAGGCCAGCAGGCTCTCGCGTGAATTCAAATCCCATTCACGCCAGGGTGCAATGATCTGGATATCGGGGCTGAGCGCATACGCACCGAGCTCGAACCGGACCTGGTCATTACCCTTGCCGGTGGCGCCATGCGACACCGCATCGGCACCGGTTTCGGCGGCAATCTCGACCAGGCGCTTGGCAATCAGCGGACGTGCAATCGAGGTACCCAGCAGGTACTCGCCTTCGTAGACCGTGTTGGCGCGAAACATCGGGTAGACGAAATCACGCACGAATTCTTCCTGCAGATCTTCGATGTAGATTTCCTTGACCCCGTACTTTTCCGCCTTGATGCGCGCCGGCTCAAGCTCTTCACCCTGGCCGATATCCGCGGTGAAGGTAACGACCTCACACCCGTACTGGTCTTCCAGCCATTTAAGAATAACCGAGGTATCGAGGCCGCCCGAGTAGGCCAGCACCACTTTGTTTACCGTTGTTTTGCTCATGTCTTTCCTGTTGCCGTCTGGCCGCGGATCCCGGGCCTCGAAAAAGGTGGGTATTGTCTTTAGAATTCGCACAAAAATCCAGCATAAGCGTATAATGCAAGCTTCGAAAATGGAGGGAAATCATGTCAGATCCTGGATTCAAAGTGCACGCGATGGAATTGGGCCCGATGGAAAATTTCGTTTACCTGGTCGAGGATGTTGCCAGCCGTCGATGTGCAGTGGTTGATCCCGCATGGGAAGTCGGCAAGATCGTCGCCAAGGCGAATCAGCATGGTCTCAATATTACCGATATTTTATTGACCCATAGCCACAATGATCACATCAATGGTATTGAGGAGCTGCTTAATCACGCGAGTGCCGAGGTACATTTGCTCAAGCCCGAGTACGAATTCTGGCAGCACGAGCTGGACAAGCCCAGCCTGCACCATGGCGGCGACGAACTGACGCTGGGCGAAACCACGATCAAGATCCTGCATACACCGGGACATACGCCAGGCTCTGCCTGCTACCAGCTGGGCAATGAAATCATTACCGGCGACACGCTGTTTGTATTTGGCTGCGGCCGCTGTGACATGAGCGGTGGTAGCCCGGAAGACATGTTCATCACCCTCAAAAACATGAAGGAACGCCTGCCGCAGGACATGCTGATCCATCCTGGGCATAATTACTCGGTTAGCAAAACTTCGACCCTCGCCGACCAGCTCGAAGGCAATCCGTTCATGCACTATGAAGATGCGGAATCGTTCGTCCATTATCGCATGCACGTGCATGACCGGACTCGAAACGAACCCTACGATGCGATCAGCAAACAGCAGTTAAAAATCGCCAATCTGCTATAACCGTGGCTTTGTCGTGAAAATCAAAAACATCATCGCCACCGTCGCGCTTGCGCTGCTCGTCGGTGCCTGTGCCAACAAGCAGGCACTTGTTATGGCCCCTGATACCGGGCCGGGTGATCAGTTGAGGCCGGAATATGTGATAGGTGACTGGTGTACCAATCGAGATCTTACTTCGCAAGCGAACAAAGATGCCGGGCATAGCGCACTTTCCAATTTATCCCCGCACTACTGGCGCTTCAGTAATGGAGGAAGCTGGCAGAATGCAGAATCAGGCTGGTTGTACAGTGATTACGGAGAATGGCAGCTTGAAGGTTTAAACACGATGATCCTGGCCAGGACGGAGACCGAACCGCGTCGATACCAGGCCAATTTCAAGAACGAGGGAAAAGACCTTTACCTGACAGATGATGAAGACAAGTTTCTTGTCCTGTCGCGCTGTGAATAGGCTCACGAGGTGCGGACTGTCACCCGTCTATAATTCGAGCGGGCGCCTTTCTACCATCTCTGACTTAACCTGACCCAGGTTACGCTCCAGACGCTCGATTATCGCTTCCGATTGCTCGGCGATCGCCTCCCGTATCATCCCGTGCAGCGCCTTAAAATGATCTTCACCAATCACTTCTCGTGCATCGCTGTCCAGCAATGCCTGAAATGCACCTACTACATCGCTCGCAAGTGCCTTTGAATCGCTTCCCATGGCGTTCCCCTGTTTTGTATCAAACTATATTGCAGCCACTATTAGCGATGCCGAAGCTCGCAACATTGATCGGTGTCAACGTTATTAAATTTATTGCGTACAGAATGAATGTAAGCGATTACGAAATAAATGCAGATGAACGATATTTTCAAGCTTGCTGACGATCTTGGTCCCTTAAAAGTAATCCATGTGCATGAGCCCGGTTCTGACCTGAAAGGAGTACTGGTAGTCGACAATGTTGCCAGAGGGCCTTCGATCGGTGGTGTACGCATGGCCGTCGACGTTACCACCGAGGAATGCGCAAGACTAGCGCGCGCGATGACCTTTAAGAATGCCGCGGCAGATCTGCAGCACGGCGGTGGTAAATCGGTCCTGGTCGGTGACCCGAAAATGCCACGGGCACAAAAAGAAACCCTGATTCGAGGATTCTGTTCTGCACTGCAAGAGGTCGAACAGTATATTTTTGGGCCCGATATGGGCACCGATGAAGAATGCATGGGCTGGGTCAGGGACGAAATAGGTCGCGCTGTTGGTTTGCCCCGTGTGCTTGGTGGCATCCCGCTCGATGAAATCGGGGCAACCGGTTTCGGATTAAGTCACGTAATTGACGTCGCCCAGGAGTTCTG
>CALZHS010000100.1 GCA_945787265.1 uncultured Gammaproteobacteria bacterium
GTATTGGTCGCCCACTTCATCTTGTGGTACGGCTTTCTGCGTATTTTTATCGATTTCTTTCGCGAGTACCGCTCCAGTTTGTACGGTCTTCCTCCGGGTCAGGAATTCAATATCCTGATGACCCTGATTGGAATCGGACTGTTAATCTGGTGCTACCGCCGGGAAAAAATACCGTTACAAACGAACGTAGCCCCGGCCAGTTTACAGGCGCCGGGTGCTGAATCCGTGAGCGGGCTCTGGACTAAAAAGCTGATTTTCGTAGCTCTGTTGGTACTACCGACCATTATTCCAAGCGACTGGACCCAGGATGTGCCGGCACGATACGGGGCCCGGCACCCTGGAATGTCCCACTCGATGATCTATCCGGAAATACCCGCGAACACGACGGACTAACTTCGGCATAGGCCCAGCGGTCGACAAGTGAATTATTCCGCTCGTCAGATCGAACAGGGCAGGCGCATCTGCGGACAGTGAATAGGGCGCTGCGCCTGCTTCCACCACAGCGGGTTGCTGCTCTGGGCGACGATTTCGTTATGATCGCGGTATTCCTGCTGCTGGATAAAACCCCAGGCCTTGGCCCTGGGTGCGTGGATAAACAGGCTCCAGCACACGGAATTCTCGGGGATATTGACGCGGTGAAAAACTTCACCCGAGATTAAATTAATACGTCCCGCATGCAGCCAGCGGCTATGCAAGGCGTTGCCGGCCTTCGCGTCGAGCATGCGTGTCTCTTCGTAACCACCACTCAGGACAAGTGAGATTGCATGTTTCCAGGGGTGATTATGCAGCCCCCGGCCCGGGTCACTGGCAACGAAGCGATGCAGATATACCTGGTATCCCAGCGGCAGTCGCAGCAGATGGTAACGCTCGAGGTAGGGCTGGTCGTCGGGCCCGTTTATGACGCGGCAGCGGCAATAAGCCGACAGTCGATACAGTAATAAATTTAACCAGGACATTTCGTTTTCCTTTATTTCGATCGTGGTATTATCCACAAGGGTGTGGCTCACAAGATGAGCCATTAAGAAAAAGGGCATTACCTATGGATCGAACCGAACGTTTTCACCTGATTGACCAGATGCTGTGCAACCAGCGCGTGGTCACTCGTGACCAGTTTCTCGATGCACTCGAGGTATCGCCCGCAACTTTCAAACGTGATCTCGAATACCTGCGTGACCGGCTTGCGGCACCCATCATCTGGGATCGTGAGCAACGCGGTTACTGTTATCAGCAGGGCGACGGAGATGCGCCCTTTCAGCTACCCGGCTTATGGTTCAATACCAGCGAAATCCAGGCATTGCTGACGATGGACGCATTGCTCGAAAACCTGCAACCGGGGGTGTTGTCAAATCACATCGAGCCCCTGCGCTCACGCATTCGCATGCTGCTCGATGACGGTGATCACAGTGTCGACGAAATCTCGCGCCGAATCCGCATTATCCCGCTGGCCGCGAAAGCCTATCGCAGCGAGAATTTCCAGGGTCTGTGCCAGGCGTTGCTGTCGAGAAAATGCGTCGATATGACCTATTACAGCCGGCCGACCGACAGCAGCAGCGAGAGACGCGTATCGCCGCAACGACTGATCTACTACCGCGACAACTGGTATCTCGATGCCTGGTGTCATTTACGCAATGGCTTACGCAGTTTCTCGATCGATGCGATCCAGGCGCTGCAGATCACCGGCGAGCCATCAATCGAGGTCGACGAGGCTGAACTCAACCGCGAACTGGAGAGTGGCTACGGCATTTTCTCCGGTGCCAGAACGCGCGAGGCAGTGCTGCGTTTCAGCCCGCAGCTGGCACGCTGGGTCTCGCGTGAAACCTGGCACCCGGACCAGCAGAGCGAATTCGACGGCGAAGGGTATTATATTCTGCGTCTGCCCTATAGCCAGGATACCGAGCTGGTGATGGATATTTTAAAACACGCGGCCGAGGTCGAGGTGCTGGCACCGCCCGAACTGCGGGTGCGGGTAAAACAGCGTATCGATGCGATGCAGGCGCTATACGCCGAAGCCTGAAACGGCTACCACAGCGAGACTTCGATATTGTCGAGCAGGCGCGTCTGACCCAGCGCTGCGGTCACCAGGATCACCAGGTCCCGATCCTCCGGCGTCGCGGGTAGCAGGGTTTCGGCGTTACAGATAGTAAAGTAGTCGGTTTTGAAACCGGCCTCGTCGAGAACGCTAACCGCCGTCTGCTGCAGCTTTGCGAAATCGCGTTCACCGGCGTCGATTTGGTACGCGGTTTGCTGCAAGGTCCGGTAAATCAGCGCGGCTTTTTCTGTTTGCGCCTGATCCAGGTACTGGTTGCGCGAGCTGGTCGCAAGCCCCGAGGCCTCGCGCGTGGTCTCCTGGCCGATAATCTGCACGTCAATATTAAAATCATCGACCATCTTGCTGATGACGCGGTACTGCTGAAAATCCTTCTTGCCGAACACCGACACATCGGGCTTGACGATGTTAAACAGCTTCAGCACCACG
The DNA here is from genome assembly GCA_945787265.1 of uncultured Gammaproteobacteria bacterium. Lineage (GTDB taxonomy): Bacteria > Pseudomonadota > Gammaproteobacteria. Next base: position 2,477 of record CALZHS010000100.1, read on the forward strand.
GTTGCAACACCTGTGAAATGTCCCGGTCGATGTGCGCCCTCGTAGTGGTCCGTCAGGTCGGTGACCTGGACCTGGCTGATCCTATCGAGGCCGTCGGGGTAAAGTTCCGACGCGGTTGGCAGGTAAACCAGGTCACAACCGATCGACTTGAGCAACTCGAGGTCCCGGTCGAGGCTGCGCGGATAGTGGTCCCAGTCCTCGTTCGGCCCGAACTGCATCGGGTTGACGAAAATGCTGCAGATGCTGCGATCGCACAGCGACTGCCCCTTTTCGATCAGGGACATGTGTCCGGCATGCAGGTTGCCCATGGTGGGGATAAACGCGATCGACTGGTCGTGATCTTTCCAGTGCTGCACATACTGCTGCAATTCGGTAACGCTGGTGGCCTGGTACATGCGCGTATCTCAGGCGAAGCTGTGGGACTCGTCCGGGAACTTGCCGCTTTTGACCTCGCTGACATAGCGCGCGATCGCATCCTGGATGCTGGATTGATCCTGCATGAAATTCTTGGAGAAACGGGGCTTTTTACCCGCGGTTACGTTGAGCACATCCTGTAATACCAGGATTTGTCCATCGACATGGGGACCAGCTCCAATCCCGATCACCGGAATTGTGAGCGTGGCAGTAATTTCAGCTGCAAGCCCGGCGGGAACGCATTCGAGCAGCAGGATATCGGCACCGGCGCCCTCGAGATCGACCGCCGTGGCGAGCATTTGTGCCGCCGCACCCTCGGCCTTGCCCTGCACGCGATAACCGCCCATCTTGTGCACCATTTGCGGCTGCAGTCCGAGGTGCGCACAGGTGGCGATCCCGAAGTGGGCCAGGTTTTCGACGATCGGGAGCTGCGATTCCCAGCCCTCGAGCTTGACCACCTGGGCCTCGGTTTGCTTGATCAATTCACTGGCGTGATCGAGCGCCTGCTGCGGTGAATTGAGCGAGCCGAACGGCATGTCGAGCATCAGCATCGCGTTCTGTAAGCCGGCAGCGACCGCCCTGCCGTGGTACTTGATATCATCCAGCGTTACCGGAATCGTCGTCTCGTGGCCCTGGATTACCATCCCCAGAGAATCCCCCACCAGCACCACTTCGACCCCGCATTCCTCGAGCAGGCGTGCGAAGCTGTAGTCATAAGCGGTCAGGCAGGCAAATTTCTCAGCTTGCTGCTTGAGCTGTTTCAGGTGCGGGATCGTGATCCTGTCTTCGAGTGGTTTGGGAATGTACATGCTGCCCCGGTTCGCTAGAGGGCAAATGATGACTGATTGAAATAGTGACGTCCAGAATGGATATTACTAATTTTTTCGAGTATTGCCGCGTAGTCGTCGGGATTATTGATCAAGTCGGTGGATTCGGTATTAACGGTGAGCAGTGCACTGTCATCGTAGTCGTAGAAGAACCGGGTATAGGATTCTGACAGGCGCAGCAGGTAGTCGTCGCGAATCTGTTGTTCGTAATCGATGCCGCGTCGCGCGATGCGCTCACGCAGGGTCTCCACGGGTGCCTGCAGGTAAATCACCAGGTCAGGCTTTGGCGCATCCAGCGTCAGGTGTTCGTAGATTTGCTGGTAAAGCGCAAGTTCGTCGCTACTGAGCGTCATCTGCGCAAACAGTCTGTCCTTGTCGACTATGAAATCGGCAATATAGGATCCATGAAACATGTCGGCCTGGCGGAAGTCCTGGACCTGTTGCGCGCGCTGCAACAGGAAATGCAGCTGTGCTGATAGCGCATACTGACGCGGGTTGTGATAAAAGTTGGCAAGGAACGGGTTCTCCTCGGGTTTCTCCAGCAGCAACTCGCTTTCAAATTCATCGGCCAGCTTGCTGGCAAGACTGGTCTTGCCGACCCCGATCGGGCCCTCGACCACGATGTATCGAAACCGTTCAGTCACGCGAATTTGCCAGCTTTTCTATCGAGATTACGGGAGCGTTAGCGATAAGATAACTCAAACTGCCGTATCCCGGAATAAATCGGTCGCCATCGATCTCGAACATCGGTTCGAGGACGAATAATCGCTGCGCGAACTGCGGATGCGGTACAACCAGGTGGCTGTCGTCGATACTGCGATCGCCAAACAGGATAATATCCAGGTCGAGAGTACGCGGTGTCCAGCGTTCCTCCCGGTCGCGGCGGCGGTAATAGGCGTGTTCAATGGCCTGCATTTCGAGCAGCAAATCCATCGGCTCGAGGCTGGTATCCAGCAACGCAACGGCGTTGATATAGTCATCCTGCGGAATTTCGCCGATCGCTTCGCTGCGATACAGCGATGAGCTGGCACGCAGACGGCACTGGCTGATATTGCCAAGCGCGACCATCGCCTGCTCTACGATCGTCGACGAATCGCCGATATTACTCCCCAGCCCGATGAAAACCTCTTCAGCCGGCATTGCGTCTTGGCCGCCGTCGTGGACGCGGTGATTTTTTTCGTACTGGCTCCGCGACAACCTCGTGCTGGCTTTGGAAATCGGTCCACCAGTGACTGAGTCGATGCGGGAACAACCCGACCATCGCCTGTATGCACATGAAATCGTAGGCCGCGCGGAACACCGGGTACGCCAGCAGGCGCAGCGGTTGTTTGCCCTGGGTGCGATGAAAACGCGGCTGCGAAGTCCAGATATCACGCGCCATCTGGCTGAAGCGTCGCGGTATCGAAACATGCCGCACCTGGCGCTTCATCACGGTTTCGCCGACCTGGGCCAGTGCACCAATCATTTTCTGCCGGTCCGGCTGCATCCGGGTTGCCTGTTGCTGCACTACCGGCCATAGCAGGATCGCAAAAATAAAACCCGGTGATACCGATTGACCGGTGTTGACCCGGTCATCGGTATTGACCAGCGCCTGGTCAATAAAGTCGAGCATCGATTCGTTGGGATTTTCCTGCAACCACTCGTCGAGGGCTGGCACCAGGTGCTTTAGCAGTTGGTACTCGCGTAGTAGTTCAAACACGCGCACTGCCTTACCCGAATGGAACAGCTTTATCATTTCGTCGAACATCCGCGCCGGTGGAATCACCGCGAGCAGGTGGCCGTACTCGTAAATCGCGCTCGCGGCCGAGGCTTCAATGGAGAAATCGAGTTTGGCTGCAAATCTCACCGCGCGCAGCATGCGCACCGGGTCTTCCTGGTAACGCGTTGCCGCGTCGCCGATCAGGCGCAATTGCCGGGCTTCGATATCCTTCAGTCCACCGACATAATCGAGCACCGAGTAGTCATGAATGTCGTAGTAGAGCGCGTTGACGGTAAAGTCCCGGCGCATCGCATCTTCTTCGATTTCACCGAAGGTGTTATCGCGTAAAATGCGCCCGTGACGATCGAGTTCGGTTTTAGGTGAATCCTCGTCATGGGCACGAAACGTGGCGACTTCGATGATGTCTCTGCCGAAGCGGATGTGAACCAGTCGAAAACGACGTCCGATGATGCGGCTGTTTTTGAACAGCGCACGCACTTCCTCCGGCGTGGCATCGGTGGCCACGTCAAAATCCTTGGGCTGCATCTTGAGCAGCAGGTCGCGTACACCCCCACCCACCAGGCAGGCTCTATGGCCTGATTTGGATAGCCGATAAAGCACCTTGAGTGCAGAATCGGATATCGATTTTCTTGAAATAGCGTGCTGGTTTCGGGATATAACGACTAACTTGTCTGAACTCGCCTCTCTGTTCTTCACTCGGTTTTTTGATCCTGTAGAATGTCGGCATCATAACATTTCAGGCCGCGAAAGTAGCGTTAGTTTCAGTGAAGCCCGCCAACCTCAAGGTGAAGAACCGTCTCCAACAGGCGGGCTTCGAATTCGAGATCAGGATTTTGTCCGACGCGGTCAGAACCGCGCGGCTGGCCGCCGACGCGCTCGGTTGCGAAGTTGGCCAGATTGCCAATTCGTTGATCTTCAGGAATCAGTCAAATGAGGAGGCAGTGCTGGTCATGTGCGCCGGTGACCGCCGTGTCGATCTGCAAAAAGTGCGGCTTGAAACCGGAATCGAGCTCGGCAAGGCAGACGC
>CALZHS010000101.1 GCA_945787265.1 uncultured Gammaproteobacteria bacterium
ATAATCGCGGGCCTGATTTTATAGTCGCGTAGCTCAGTTGGTTAGAGCACCACCTTGACATGGTGGGGGTCGGTGGTTCGAATCCACTCGCGACTACCAATTTGTGTATCAAGTGGCCTTTGGTAGGGGTCACCACTGGAGAAACAGCATGCCGCAGATTACTCTTCCGGACGGATCTCAACGCGATTTCGATAAATCGGTATCGGTAATGGATATAGCCAATGATATCGGCCCCGGGCTGGCCCGTGCGACGCTTGCAGGCAAGGTCGACGGTGAGCTGGTAGATGCGGCTTACCTGGTTGAACGGGATGCCAGGGTCGCGATTGTTACTAACCGCGATAGTGAAGCACTCGAATTACTACGACATGATGCCGCGCATGTCATGGCGCAGGCAGTACAGGAGCTTTACCCGGGCACCCAGGTAACCATTGGCCCGGCGATTGAAGATGGTTTTTATTACGATTTTGCACGTCAGGAACCATTCACGCCCGAAGACCTGGTCGAGATTGAAAAGCGCATGCACGAAATCGTCAAGCGTGATTTGCCGATCGTGCGAGAAGTCATGGACCGCGAAACGGCCAGGCAAACCTTTGCTGACATCGGTGAAACCTACAAAGTCCAGATAATCGAAGACATAATTCCCGAGGGCGAAGAAGTATCGATCTACCGACAGGGTGAATGGTTCGATGTGTGTCGGGGGCCACATTTACCCTCCACCGGCAAGCTCGGCGATGGCTTCAAGGTCATGAAGGTCGCCGGAGCCTATTGGCGCGGCGATTCAAAAAACGAAATGCTGCAACGGATTTACGGTACTGCCTGGCCTGATAAAAAGCAGTTGAAAGCCTACCTGCATCGACTCGAGGAAGCCGAGAAACGCGATCATCGCAAGCTTGGGCGCCAGCTGGAGCTGTTCCATCTGCATGAAGAGGCACCGGGATCGGTGTTCTGGCATCCCAAGGGCTGGACGCTGTTTAATTTGCTGATCAACTATATGCGCAAGCGCCAGGAAGATGCCGGCTATATTGAAGTCAATACGCCGGACGTCATGGATCGAAGCCTGTGGGAAACTTCTGGGCACTGGGAAAATTACCGCGAACACATGTTTTCCACTACAACTGAAGACGAGCGCGTGTTTGCATTAAAGCCGATGAATTGTCCAGGATCGGTGCTGATGTTCGCGCAGGGTTTGAAAAGTTATCGTGACCTGCCGTTGCGCATGGCAGAATTCGGAAAGGTACATCGCTATGAACCCTCCGGTGCTTTGCACGGATTGTTGCGGGTGCGCCACTTCACCCAGGACGACGCCCATATTTATTGCACCGAGGAACAAATGGAGCAGGAGTGCATTGATGTCATTGCGCTGGTGCTCGACATCTACAAGGACTTCGGCTTTGAGGATGTCGTGATCAAGTTTTCAGATCGGCCCGAAAACCGTATCGGTGCGGATGAAATCTGGGACAAGCTGGAAAGCGCTTTAACCAACGCGCTTGACAGTATGCAACTCGAGTATCAAGTGTTTCCCGGCGAGGGCGCTTTTTACGGACCCAAACTCGAATTTGTGCTGCGTGATGCGATTGGACGTGACTGGCAATGCGGTACCTTGCAGGTCGACATGAACCTGCCCGAACGCTTCGATATTTCCTATGTGGCAGAAGACGGTGATCGGCATCGACCAGTCATGTTACACCGCGCATTATTCGGTTCACTAGAGCGATTTTTCGGAATTCTGGTCGAACATTACGAAGGTAAATTTCCGGCCTGGTTGGCGCCAGTTCAGGCCGTGGTGATGAATATTACCGACAAACAGGCGCCATATGTCGAAAAAGTCGAAAAAATGCTTAAAAATCAGGGAATCAGGACGATTTCTGACTTGAGAAACGAAAAGGTCGGGTTTAAAATTCGCGAGCACACTTTGCAGCGTATTCCATACCTGCTCGTGGTCGGTGATCGCGAGGTGGAAGAAGAACAAGTTGCGGTGCGCAGCCTGGGCGGTGAAGACCTGGGTTCATTAGCAGTCGACAAGTTTGTCGAACTGGTGCGACAGTAATCCGGTTGTAAGACCGGATTAATTTTTGCGAGTAACATTGCTTAGGGAGAGTCCCAAATCGCAGACAACAAACAGAGCCGTCTGAACGAAGAGATAACAGCGCCGGAAGTTCGGCTTATCGCGGATGACGGCGAGCAAAAAGGTATTGTTTCCTTGGAAGAGGCCCAGCAGATGGCGATCGACGCTGGCGTGGACCTCGTAGAGTTGGTGCCGGATGCCGAGCCGCCGGTCTGTCGATTGATGGACTACGGCAAGTTCAGGTTTCAGCAAAAGAAGAAGTTGCATGATCAGCGCAAGAAACAGCGCCAGGTGCAAATCAAGGAAATCAAGTTTCGACCCGGTACCGAAGAAGGTGATTACCAGGTCAAGCTGAGAAAACTGACCGAGTTTATTGAAATCGGCGATCGGGTAAAAGTGACGGTTCGTTTCCGCGGTCGGGAAATGGCTCACATGGAACTCGGAACCCAGCTGCTCGAGCGAGTAGCAGAGGACACCAAGGAATTTACGACCGTGGATCAGTTTCCGCAGTCGGAAGGGCGCCAGATGACGATGTTACTGGTGCCAAAGAAACGCTAGCCGCTCGATTTTAGTGGACTAGCCACTTCCCGAAGACGCGTCTCCGGCGTCCAGGGACTATTAACGTAAACTTTAAACGGGAGTTTAAGATGCCAAAGATGAAATCAGTCAGTGGCGCTGCCAAGCGTTTCAAACGAAATGCGGCAGGCGGCTACAAGCGCAAGCAATCGCACTTGCGTCATATCCTCACCAAGAAATCGAGCAAGCGTAAACGCCAGCTGGGCGAGAAGCTTGATGTCCATGCTAACGACGTGCAGTTGGTGCGTCGCATGCTTCCGTATTCGTAGGGGGATTAAGTTATGCCAAGAGTAAAAAGAGGCGTTACCGCACATGCCCGCCACAAGAAGGTCCTCGACAAGGCCAAAGGCTACCGTGGTGCACGCAGTAAAGTATTTCGCGTCGCCAAGCAGGCCGTTACCAAGGCCGGGCAATATGCATACCGCGATCGGCGTCAACGCAAGCGCCAGTTCAGGGCGCTGTGGATAGCACGTATCAATGCCGGTGCGCGTGAAAACGGGATGTCGTACAGCGTATTCATGAATGGGCTCAAAAAAGCCTCGATTGAAATCGATCGCAAGGTGCTTTCAGATATTGCCATTTTCGATAAGCCCGCCTTTACCGCGCTGGTTGAAAAAGCCAGGGCTGGCCTGGAAGCCGCGTAAAGCTCCCGTTATCAACGGCGGGGTAAATCCCTGCCGTTGAAAACATTGGCCGAATAAATGTCTCAAGATCTTAAAGCCCTGCTGGAGCAGGCTTCTCGCTCGATCAGCCAGTCCGACGACATGGCCGCGCTCGATGCCGTGCGGGTCGCCTACCTGGGCAAGAAAGGCGAGCTGACGGCCCAGTTGAAAAATCTCGGCCAGTTACCCGCCGCGGACAGGCCCGCCGCGGGCCAGGCGATAAACCAGGTCAAGCTCCAGATTCAGGAGCTACTGGAATCGCGCCGATCGGCATTGAGTGATGCCGAAATCGCGTCACGACTGCAAACTGAAACGGTTGATATTTCACTACCGGGAAGAAGAATCAGCGCGGGCGGGTTGCACCCGGTTACGTTGACGATGAATCGTATCGATAAAATGTTTGGCAAGCTCGGTTTCGATATTGCCGAGGGTCCCGAAGTCGAAGACGACTTTCACAACTTCGAGGCCCTCAATATCCCCGAGCAGCACCCGGCACGCGCAATGCACGATACCTTTTACTTCGATGACGGGACGTTGTTGCGCACGCATACCTCGCCGGTACAAATTCGGGTAATGCAAAACCAGGAGCCACCTTACCGGGTGATCGCACCGGGCCGGGTGTATCGTTGCGACTCGGATTTAACGCACACTCCGATGTTTCACCAGGTGGAAGGCCTGCTGGTCGACGAAAATGTATCGTTCGCCGATCTGAAAGGAACCCTGGAGGAATTTCTCAAGCTTTTCTTCGAACAGGAAGAGTTGAAGACTCGCTTTCGACCGTCTTATTTCCCTTTTACCGAGCCATCGATGGAAGTCGATATCAGTTGCGTTATGTGTTCCGGAAGCGGTTGCCGGGTATGCAGCCATACCGGCTGGCTGGAAATTCTGGGTTGTGGCATGGTGCATCCCGAAGTGTTCCGCCATACCGGTGTCGATAGCGAAAAATATACCGGCTACGCCTTTGGACTGGGAGTAGAGCGTATGGCCATGCTGCGTTACGGGGTCAATGACTTGCGACTGTTCTTCGACAATGATCTGCGATTCCTGCAGCAATTTACCTAGCCGGTTAGCACAATGAGACTAAGTGAGAACTGGTTACGCGAATGGGTAAATCCACCGATCGACAGTAACACCCTGGTCGAGCAATTGACCATGGCGGGGCTCGAAGTAGAAGCTATTTCTTCCGCTGCGCCAGAACTCGACAATGTGGTCGTGGCTGAAGTTATTGCGCTCGAACCGCATCCCGATGCCGATAAACTCAGCGTATGCAAGGTCAGCGATGGTAGCGATACCTGGCAGGTTGTTTGCGGTGCCAGCAATGTCCGTGTCGATTTAAAGGTGGCGCTGGCCCGGGTGGGCGCGGTTTTGCCGGGAATAAAAATTAAAAAAGCCAGGCTACGCGGGGTCGAATCGCAGGGTATGATTTGTTCAGCCGCCGAATTACAGCTCGAGGAATCATCCGAAGGTATTATGGAGTTGCCCGATGATGCGCCGCCGGGTACTCCGATCGTCGAATACCTTTCGCTCGATGACAATATTATCGACATCGATTTGACCCCGAATCGAGGCGATTGCCTGAGTATTGCCGGGGTTGCGCGAGAAGTGTCTGCACTCAACAAGATTCCATTGAATGCGCCGAGTATAGAAACGGTAGCCGCCGAAATCGATGACAGTTTTTCAGTTGAACTGCAAGCACCTGAACACTGCCCACGTTACGTGGGTCGCGTCATTCGGGATATCGATCCGCAGGCGCAAACGCCGCTGTGGATGCAGGAAAAGCTGCGTCGCTGTGGGCTTCGCCCGATCAGCCCGGTGGTCGATGTTACCAACTACGTAATGACGGAACTTGGGCAGCCGATGCACGGTTTCGATTTCGATAAGCTCAAGGGCGGGATCAGGGTACGCCTGGCGCAGGCGGGGGAAAAAGTCGCTTTACTCGACCGAAGCGAAGTCGAATGTCGTGACGATACGCTGCTGATTGCGGATCATCACCAGGGAGTAGCACTGGCAGGTATTATGGGTGGGCTCGATAGTGCGGTGCAGTCAGATACTCGCAACATATTTCTTGAAGCTGCCCATTTTACGTCGGTCGAAATTGCCGGAAAGGCGCGAGGTTTTAGCATGCACACCGATGCATCCCATCATTTCGAACGCGGAGTCGATGCCCAGTTGCCCTTGCAGGCAATGGAGCGAGCCACCGGGTTGTTGCTTGATATCGTCGGCGGTAAGGCTGGCCCGGTGATCGACGCGGTCGCCGAGGCGCATTTGCCGCGCACCCCAACGGTCGAGCTGCGCTACGAACGTGTGAATCGGTTGCTTGGAATCGAGGTGGACCGGAATGAGATCGGCGATATGCTGCTGCGCTTAAACATGCAGGTCAAAGAAACCGACCTTGGCTGGCAGGTAGTTCCGCCGAGCTATCGCTTTGATATTGAAATTGAAGCTGACCTGATTGAAGAGATCGGCCGGTTAATCGGTTACAACAATATCCCCGGCAGTCGCGATGCCGTAAATTCCAGGATGGACGGCTTTACCGAGCGAAAAGTTGATGTTAATCGAATCCGTGAGGTTTTGTCCGATCATGGATATTACGAGGCGATCACCTATTCCTTTGTTTCATCGAATTTGCAGGATTTACTCGACCCGGGTCAGCAGACGCTGCCCTTGTCGAACCCTATTTCGGCGGATATGTCGGTTATGCGCACCCGTTTGCTGCCTGGTTTGATGCAGGCCCTGCAGCACAACCTCAATCGCCAGCAGTCGCGCGTGCGGTTATTCGAAACCGGCCTGTGCTTTATCCCCACCGAAAACGGCCTCGAGCAGACCCCCCGCATCGCTGCGGTAATCACCGGGGGGCGCCAGCATGAAGGAATTTACGCACAAGGCGAGGGCGTTGATTTCTTTGATATCAAGGGTGACCTCGAGTCGATACTGAATCTTTCGGCTGCGGATGATCTGGCTTATGTGCGCTCGAGTAACCCGATTTTGCATCCGGGACAGGCAGCCGACGTGTTAATACGCGATGAATCCATTGGTTTTGTGGGCAGCTTGCATCCCGAGTTGTTGAAAAAGCTCGACATAAGCCAGCCTGTGCTTGTATTTGAAATTGAACTGTCGGCAATTCTGACATCAAAATTGCCTAATTTCGTTGAAATGTC
>CALZHS010000102.1 GCA_945787265.1 uncultured Gammaproteobacteria bacterium
AGTAGTCGCGTCCATACTGGCGCCAGTGCTGTTGCACAATATCGGCGACCGATTCGCCCCTGGCAGCGAGGATGTTGAGCCAGAACAGGACCGCCCAAAGCCCATCCTTTTCGCGCACGTGATCTGAACCGGTACCGAACGATTCTTCGCCGCATAACGTGATTTTTCCGGCGTCAAGCAGGTTACCGAAGAATTTCCAGCCGGTCGGTGTTTCGAAGCAGGGAATCCCGAGCCCGGCCGCCACGCGATCTACCGCCTGGCTGGTGGGCATGGAGCGGGCCACGCCCGCGAGACCGCGACTATAGCCCGGTACCAGCGTGGCGTTTGCAGCCAGCACCGCCAGGCTGTCGCTCGGGGTCACGTAGAAGTTCGCGCCCAGAATCATGTTGCGGTCACCGTCACCATCAGACGCCGCGCCGAAATCAGCCGCGTCGGCACCGCTCAATTGTCGCAGTAAACCGGGTGCATGGGCGAGGTTTGGATCCGGGTGCCCGCCACCAAAATCCTGCAGCGGCGTGCCGCGCACCACGCTACCTTCGGGGGCGCCCAGCTGTTGCTCCAGGATGCGGTGAGCATAGGGACCGGTAATCGCGCTCATCGCATCAAACTGCAATCTGAATGAGCCACCGGTCAGTAATCCGCGAATGCGCTCGAAGTCGAACAATTGCTCCATCAGCTCGGCGTAATCTGTAACCGGATCGATTATCTCGATACTCATCTCGCCCAGTTGCTGAATGCCGATTTGGCCCAGGTCGATGCGGGTCGATTCGAGGATATGATATTGCTCGATTTCCCGGCTGTGCTGAAAGATCGCGGTCGTCAGCTCTTCACTGGCCGGGCCGCCATTGGCACTGTTGAACTTGATGCCGAAATCGGCATCCGGACCGCCGGGATTGTGGCTGGCGGACAGGACAATGCCGCCAAAAGCCCGGTATTTACGGATAACACAGGACGCTGCCGGCGTCGACAACAGCCCGTTTTGTCCTGCTATCACCCGTTTGAATCCGTTCGCTGCAGCCATCCTGATAATTATCTGCAGGGCCTCGTTGTTATAGAAACGCCCATCGCCTCCGACCACCAGGGCCCTGTCGCCGGGGTCATGCGCATCTATCAGGGTAGCGTTGAAGATGGACTGCACAAAGTTTTCGAGGTAATGCGCCTGTTGAAACACGCGCACCTTTTTGCGCAGCCCTGACGTACCGGGTTTCTGATCGCCAAACGGAGTGGTGGCAATCGTTTTACGATTAGTCACCATATGCTACCTGGTTGCGTGGGTTGGCTGGTTCAGCATATCGGGCGTTACCAGAACCACGCCTTTTTCGGTGACCCGGAATCCACGCTGTTTATCCTGTTCAGGGTCTTCGCCAATCACCGTGCCGGGCTCAATCGTACAACCACGATCGATGATGGCCTTGCTGATGCGGGCATTACGACCAATTTCGACATCGGGCATAATAACGCTATCGTGTATTTCGCCGTAGGAATGAACCCTGACGTTGGAGAACAGTAACGAGTTCTTGACCAGCGAGCCCGAAATCACGCAGCCACCCGAGACCATCGAGTCGATTGCCACACCGCGGCGGTCTTCCCGATCAAACACGAACTTGGCCGGCGGTAGTTGTGCCTGGTGCGTCAGGATCGGCCAACCGGAATCGTACAGGTTCAGCTCCGGCGTTACGTTGACGAGCTCCATGTTCGCTTCCCAGTAGGCGTCGAGCGTGCCGACGTCGCGCCAGTAGGTGCGCTCTCCGGTGTCCATGTCGCGAAACGGAAACGCGTACACATGATACTTTTCGATGATTGAAGGGATGATGTCTTTACCGAAATCGTGGCTGGATTCGGAGTTGTCTGCGTCCTTTATTAACTGTTCATACAGGAAATTGGTATTGAAAAGGTAGTTACCCATCGACGCCAGGCAAAACCCCGGCTGCCCGGGTATCGGAGCCGGATTGGCCGGTTTTTCATTAAATTCGATGATACGACCGGATTCATCGGCCGTCAGCACACCAAAGGCGCCAGCCGCTTCCTCGAGCGGCACTTCGAGACAGGCGATCGTCATGTCAGCTTTGGTTTGAGCATGCGCAGCGGTCAAATCGCCATAGTCCATCTTGTAAATATGATCCCCCGACAGGATCAACACGTACTCGGGTTTGTGGGTGCGCAAGATATCGAGGTTTTGATAAACCGCGTCGGCAGTGCCCAGGTACCATTCGCCACCAGCACGCTGCGAGGCGGGTAGTATTTCCACGAACTCGTCGAGTTCGCTGTCGAAACGACTCCAGCCTCGCACCAGGTGTCGAATCAACGAATGCGCCTTGTACTGGGTCAGCACGCCGATACGGCGAATCCCCGAGTTGATGCAGTTCGACAGTGGAAAGTCGATAATGCGGAATTTGCCGCCGAAGGGAACTGCAGGTTTAGCCCGCCAGTCGGTCAGTTCGTACAGCCGCGAACCTCGACCCCCGGCCAGCACAAGTGCGAGGGTCTGGCGGGTGAGACGACTGACAAAGCGTATATTGTTCTGCGTTTTCATGGTGTAGTCACGTTTAACGGGATTGGTCGACAGCAAGCCCAGCCTGACATTATTGCCTAACCTGCGGGTTGCAACATCGCTACATTAACCCAAAAAATACTACCTGTGTTCTAGCACAGTTGTTAAATTTTCGTATCCTCGTCACAGTCCACGTGGGAGTGGATGCGGCCAATGTCGATGGTTTCAGGCAATGCCCTGGCTACATTAACGATCGCGTCACCGCCCGGCTGCGTAATCGGCCAATGTTACTAGGTTGATGGAAAAAAGATACTTCCCGGATTACGTCATATCGAGTAAACGTTTGATATTACAGAGAATACACCGCGCTGGCGATCAATTAAAACCTGAAAAAGCGGTCTATCCCGATGGACATGAAGCCGGTTGCCTGCACTGAACTAGTGCAGGCAAGACGGGCGGCCAGATTCCTGTCGTAAACGACTAATAGCGCAATTATGCGCTAGGCATCGTAAGTCGAGGAAGCGGTATCGCCTCCACGACCGGTCCAGTTGGTATGAAAGAATTCGCCACGCGGCCGGTCGATTCGCTCGTAGGTATGCGCGCCGAAATAATCCCTTTGTGCCTGCAGCAGGTTGGCGGGCAGGCGCTGCGAACGGTAACCATCGAAATAACTCAGCGCGGATGTTAATGCAGGCGATGCGATGCCGTGGCAGACGGCGGCAGACACCGCGCGACGCCAACTGGCCTGGGCGGTTTCGACTTTATCCCGGAAGTAGGGGGATAGCAGCAAATTCGACAGGCCCGGATCTTCATCAAAAGACTCCTTGATTCGGCCCAGGAAAACCGAGCGAATAATGCATCCGCCTCGCCACATCAGCGCGATGCCGCCATAATCGAGATTCCAGTTGTGCACGTCTGCGGCTTCGCGCATCAGTAAATAGCCCTGCGCATAAGACACAATTTTCGAAGCCAGCAGAGCTTGACGAATATCTTCAATAAAGGCCTGCCGATCACCTTCGAAATTACGGGCTGGACCCTTAAGTAGTTGGGAGGCCCTGGTGCGTTCTTCTTTTTGCGAAGACAGAAAACGGGCAAAAACCGCCTCCCCGATCAAGGTGAGTGGAATTCCGAACTCGAGGGCCGATACGCCGGTCCATTTGCCGGTCCCTTTCTGGCCAGCGGTATCTAGGATTTTCTCGACCAGGGGCTCCCCGTCTTCTTCATAAGCGAGAATATCCCGCGTTATCTCGATGAGATAACTGTCCAGCTCACCCTCGTTCCAGTCGGCAAATACCTCGCTCATTTCGGCCGGCGACATCCCCAGCAGTTCCTTCATGATTTGATAGGCTTCGCAGATCAACTGCATGTCACCATATTCGATGCCGTTGTGGACCATCTTGACGAAGTGACCGGCACCATCCGACCCCACCCAGTCACAGCAGGGCGTTCCGTCTTCGACCCGCGCCGCGATGCCCTGGAAGATCGGCCTGACCGATTCCCAGGCGGCTGCCGATCCGCCGGGCATGATTGACGGCCCGGTCAACGCACCCTCTTCGCCGCCGGAGACACCGGTGCCGATAAACAGCAGGTCCCTGCTCTCGACGTACCGGGTTCGGCGAATCGTATCGGCGTAATGTGCGTTACCACCGTCGATTATGATATCGCCGGGATCAAGATGCGGGATCAATTTCTCGATCAAGTCATCAACCGCTTGCCCCGCCTTGACCATCAACATGATCTTGTGCGGCGACTCGAGGGAGTTCACCAGCTCCTCCAGGGTTCGCGCCCCGCGAATATTTTTACCCGCGGCGCGACCCTCGATAAAGTCGTCGACCTTTTTTGTCGAGCGGTTGTAGGCGGTCACGGTGTAGCCCTTGCTTTCCATGTTCAGGACCAGGTTTTCACCCATTACCGCGAGGCCCACCAGGCCGATATCAGAGAGTGTTTTCATATTCGAGGAATCGTCGTCAATTGATCAAGGCATGATAACACCGGCTTGTGCCAACCAATATATAAGTTAAAGCTTGATGATGCCGAAGCCTGCTATATCTCTCCACAAGGTTTACGGCTCGCGATTAATAATGCTACTTTCCCCGTTTGATCATCTGCCGGGTACAGCATGTTTTACAAAACCAGCGAACATCATGGTCTGCCGCATAATCCATTTAAAAGTTGCGTGGCACCGAGACCCATCGCCTGGGTCAGTTCAATCCATCCCAGTGGCGTTGTTAACCTGGCGCCCTACAGTTTTTTTAACGCGGTCGCGAGTGACCCGCCGATGGTGATGATTTCATTTAATGGATATCACCAACATGGCGGTGAAAAAGACACCCTATACAACATTAAATCGAGTGGTGAATTTGTCGTCAACATGGTGCCGCTGGCGCTCAAGGATGTAATGAATGTGACGACCGCGCCGGTCGCCCACGAAATTGATGAACTGGCGCTTGCCGGCTTAACTACAGAGGACGCGGTACTGGTGAAACCACCGCGGGTAAAAGAGGCGCCCATTCACCTGGAATGCACTTTGCACGAGGAAATCAAGCTCCCCTGCACGCTCGAGGACAGTATCAACACCATGATCATCGGGCAGGTGCTGGGAGTTCATATCGACGACGAGGTGCTCACCGACGGCATGGTCGACCTGTCAAAGATCCAGCCGCTTGCACGGCTTGGCTACCTGCAATACAGCGCGGTCGAAAACCCATTCGAAATGGTACGCCCGCAGGACGAGTAAGGTCAGCCGTCGTCTGCCGCGGACAGCGACTCCGGAAACCCGGGTGGCACGTTGGATGAATACCTGGCGAGTCCATTCTCAAGGAAGTGTTCACGCATCGGTTGACCGTTCCCCGTCAGGGCCCGCATTTCCGATTCGGGCGTGGCCTTCTCGACCGGTGGCCAATGACCGGGCTGCAACTCTGAACCTTCCGCGGCAATTTCCAGCGGATCGTCTTCACTGATGGCGGGAGTTTGCTCAAGATCCATGAACTGCCAGGTCGCTTCCAGCGGTATATTATTGTGCGGATCATAAAAATAGATCGACCAGAACAGGCCGTGATCGACAGCACCCTCAACCTCGATCCCGGCAGCCTCGACGCGATCCTTGAGGGCGAATAATTCCTCCCTCGACTCCACGGTGAACGACACGTGATCGAACCCCAGTGGCAGGCTGCTGCGATCGCCAGGAAATTTTCGATTCATTACGGTTGCACCATCGTATTCAAAAAAAGCGACATGGGTGGCGCCATCGGCCAGCTGAAAAAAGTAATGCCGATAGCCATCGTGGCCAATTCCGGCGCTCAGTTTCAAGCCCAGCAGGTCACGATAAAAGCGAATGGTGGTCACCATGTCGTCGGTGATGAAAGCGAGATGGTTGATGCCCTGAAGACTCATAGCGTTGCCTCGTCTATTCGATCCAAAATGCCTGTTGAGAGACTCCCGATTGAAAAGGCTATCACAAGTTTTATTGACAGGCTTGATGATTTGGCTTCAGTTATTCGCAGGCCGGTGTGCAGTCACGGGGAAGTGACCTTCAAGGTCGTGATATTTGCAGCCGGGATCGAAACACAGCCGATAATTAAGAAGCCTGAAGCCCTCGAGCCTAAATTACTTCAAAACGGGCTGGATCCTGTGCCCGATTATTTTTTGCGCTTTTGATTTGCTTTTTTCTTTGGTTGGCTCTTCTTCGCTGACTTCTTTTTCAGCGGCTTCTTTTTCTGTGACTTCTTCTTCGCCAGCTTCTGTTTCTTTAGTTTCTCCTTGCGTAATTTCTCCTTGCGTTGTTTCTCCTTGCGCAGCTTTTCCTTGCGTTGTTTCTCCTTACGCAGCTTTTCCTTACGCAGTTTCTCTTTGCGTAACTTCTCCTTACGTTGTTTTTCCGCGCCTTGTTTCGCGTCCGTTTTCTTTTTTGATTTATTGCG
>CALZHS010000103.1 GCA_945787265.1 uncultured Gammaproteobacteria bacterium
GCAAGTATACCGGTGCAGCTGGTGATGCTATTGCTGCTGGCAGCCTCGGTGCTTTCCTGGGCATTGATGTACGTCAAGCGCGGCTACATCCGCCAGTCCCAGGCCGAGGCCAAGACCTTCGAGGGTCGTTTCTGGTCGGGCATCAACCTGAGCGATCTGTTTGCGCAAATGAGCGTGCGCCAGGATCGGCGTTTCGGTCTCGAGGCCATTTTCGAAAACGGGTTTCGCGAGTTCGCGCGCGCGCGCAAGGCCAATCTCGACAACAGTGAAATCGTGCGTTCGGCGCATCGTGCGATGAAGGTGTCGATGTCGCGCGAAATCGAAATGCTCGAGAATAACCTGCCGTTCCTGGCAACCGTGGGTTCGGTCAGCCCCTACGTCGGCCTGTTCGGGACCGTGTGGGGCATCATGGAGTCGTTTCGGGCCCTTGCCGGGGTGCAGCAGGCGACGCTGGCAATGGTCGCGCCGGGTATCTCGGAAGCCCTGATCGCGACCGCCATGGGGCTGCTGGCGGCGATTCCGGCGGTTGTTGCCTACAACAAGTTCACCAGCGAAATCGACGCGATGATCGTGCGTTACGAGAATTTCCTGGAGGAGTTTACCGGTATCCTGCAGCGCCAGGCCCAGTCGACGGCGTAGGGCCCGGACCGTGAAGAAACGACGCGCAGTTTCCGAAATCAACGTGGTGCCTTACATCGACGTAATGCTGGTACTGCTGATTATCTTCATGGTGACGGCACCCCTGTTGAAACAGGGCGTCGAGGTCGACCTGCCTGCCGCACCGGCAAATCCGCTGGATGCGGAAAGCCCCGAACCCATCGTGGTCACGGTCGATAAACGTGGCATCATGTATCTCAACATTGCCCTCAAACCGGAAAGCGAAATCAGCGAAGAAGCCCTGGTAAAGCAGGTCAAGGCGGCCCTGTCCCGGGATCCAAAACGGCCGGTGATGGTGCGCGGTGACGCCAATGGTCCCTACCAGAATGTGGTGGCAACGCTGGTGCTGCTGCAGCAGGCAAACGTGGAATCGGTCGGGCTGGTGACCGATCCGGAGGAAAAACCCTAGTGCTGTCGGAGTTGCGTAAACATCCCTGGGCATTGGTCATTTCATTTGTATTTCACGCGCTGTTTATCGGCGCAATGATCGTCAATTTCACCTTCGTCGATAAACCGAAAACCGTGAAAGCGGGACCCGTTGCCAAGACCGTCAAGGCCGAGGTAGTTGACCAACAGCAGCTTGATGCGAAAGCAGAGCAAAAGCAGCTTGAAGAAAAACGTAAGCGGGAAGCCGAGAAGCAACGTAAAGCGCTCGAGGCTAAAAAACTTGCCGACAAGAAGAGACAGGAGGCAGAAAAGAAACGCCAGCAGGAAGCGAAGAAAAAAGCAGAACTGAAGCGCAAGCAGGAAGCTGAAGCAAAACGCAAGCAAGAGGCCGAGCGCAAGGCCACCGAGAAAAAGAAAGCTGAAGAAAAGCGCAAAGCCGAGGAAGCCCGTGTCGCCGAGGAAAAGCGCAAGGCTGAAGAAAAACAAAAAGCCGAGGAAAAGAAAAAGGCGGAGGAAGCACGAATCGCCGAGGAAAAGAAAAAGGCCGAGGAAGCACGCATCGCCGAGGAAAAACGAAAAGCCGAGGAAGTACGAATCGCCGAGGAAAAGCGCAAGGCCGAGGAAGCACGAATCGCCGAGGAAAAGCGCAAGGCCGAGGAGGAGCAAAAACGCAAGGAGGCGGAACTAAAGGCCAAACTACTGGCCGAGGAAAACGAGCGCCGGCTCAATTCCTTGCGCGAAGCCTATAGAATTGCGATTTTGCAAAAGGTTAAGCGGAATTGGATTAAACCGACCGGAAGTGAGAAAATACCCGAGTGTTGGGTCAAGGTACTGCAAGGCCCGGGTGGCATAATTCTCGACGTTACCTTCAGCACCTGTAGAGGCAGTACTGCAATATATCGCGCTTCGATCGAAAAAGCGGTTTACAAGGCAGAACCCCTGCCGAAACCAGGGGATCCGGCCTTGTTCGAGCGAGAGTTGAATTTTAATTTCAGGCCCGAGTAATAATTACACGTAAATGAAACAACCAATAACATACCTGTTGGCCGGAATCCTCTGGATTATGCCATTGGCCGCTAAAGCAGCGCTGACCATTGAAATAACCGGCGGTGTAGAAGGCGCCCTGCCGATCGCGGTGGTGCCGTTTGACACCTCGCGCCTCAGCAGCAAGCTGCCGGTCGACCTGGCCGAGATTGTCGCCAGCGACCTGAACCGCAGCGGCGTATTGAAATCCATGAACCGCTCCGAACTGCCGGCTAACCCGCATTACAGCAACCAGGTGCAGTATGCACGCTGGCGCTCAGTCGGGCAGGATTACCTCGTGGTTGGACGTGTGCTGGAAAAATCTGCAGGCCTTTACACCATAGAATTCCAGCTGCTCGACGTGCTCAAGCAAAAGCAGCTTCTGGGGCGCAGCATGCCTGCCCGTAAGCGTAACCTGCGTTCACGCGCACACCAGATCAGCGATTATATTTACGAGCAAATCACCGGTACCCGCGGCGCCTTCAATACCCGCATCGCTTTCGTGCGTGCGCAAAAGGATGCCGCGCGCAAGTACGTGCTGCAGGTTGCCGATACCGATGGATTCAATGCCCAGAACGTGCTCGAGTCGGACGAGCCGATCATGTCTCCCAGCTGGTCTCCTGATGGCAAGTCCCTGGCTTACGTTTCGTTCGAAAATGAACGCCCCGAGATTTACATCCAGCACCTCGCCACCGCGCGGCGCTCGAAGGTTGCCGGCTTCAGGGGTTTGAATAGCGCGCCCAGCTGGTCTCCTGACGGCAAGTTCCTGGCGCTGGTGCTGTCCAAGGATGGGAGCCCCGATATTTATACCCTGAATACGGCGACCAAGCGCCTCAAGCGCCTGACTACCCATCGCGCCATCGATACCGAACCAGTCTGGGCAAGTGATGGCAAAACCATAATTTTTACGTCGGACCGTGCAGGATCACCGCAGCTCTACCAGGTTAACGTGGATGGCGGCAAGCCGAAGCGCGTGACCTTCGAAGGCCGTTACAATACCGCCGCCAGTTTATCGCCTGACGGCAAGTATATTGCGATGGTGCATGGCGAGCAGGGTCAATATAAAATAGCGCAGTATGAACGCGAAACCGGTAACTTGACGGTACTCACCGACAGCACGCTCGATGAATCACCTTCATTTTCCCCGAATGGCAAAATGGTGCTCTACGCGTCGACACGCGGTAACAGGGGCTATCTGTACGCGGTTTCGATCGATGGGCGCGCAAAACACCGATTATCCGACCAGGCCGGCGATATACGCGAACCGGTTTGGGGGCCTTTTGAAAGTAAGTAATCACCGAACATGAATGGAGCAGGAACGAAATGAAACTATGTAACCGAATGAAACCATGGATGATCGCTGGCCTGGTAGCGATCTTTGTCAGCGCCTGTGCCACCACGCAGGAAGAGCTGGCTGATGGCCCACCGCTAGACGATCAATCGCAGACCGGCATGGCCGATGACGGCAGCATCAGCGGTGGTGCTGATGCAACCGGTATTAGTGACGATATGGCCGGTGATGGAACTTCGATCGCGGATGGTGCGCCGATGGACGCAATCGCAATGCTTGAACAAACCGAGGGCGCGCTGGCAAGCCGCACCATTTATTTCGAGTTTGACAGCGCCAAGCTGAGCAGCGAGTCGATTCAGATCCTCGAAACCCACGGCAGCTTTATCGCCGGTAATGGCGAGGTAAGCGTGCGGCTCGAAGGCCACGCCGATGAACGCGGTAGCCGTGAGTACAACATTGCCCTCGGCGATCGACGCGCCCAGTCGGTCAGGCGCGTTCTGCTGTTCCAGGGTGCTTCGACCGATCAGCTAGATACCGTGAGCTACGGCGAAGAGCAACCCGTAATGTCGGGTCACACCGAGGAGGCCTGGAGCAAAAACCGCCGCGTTGAATTGATCTACACGGTGAATTGATATGAGTGCGGCGATTGGTTCGATTCGCAACGTTACCCTGGCCGCGAGCCTGCTGGCCGGTTTGTTTACCAGCGCGGCATTCGCGCAAGGCACGCTGACCCCCGAACAATTGACGCTGCGGGTCGAGCGCCTGACCGAATTGTCACAGCGTTCCGATGCCAAACTGTCGGCGGTACAGACCCAGTTGAAGAAGCTGTCTGAAGAAATGTCTCGCCTGGGCCGTTTGATCGACAACCGGGCGGTGCTGGACATGATTCAGCAGGTTGACGACATATCGCAAGAAGTTGGTTTGCTGCGCGGCGATATAGAAGTGCAGGGTAACGATATCAACGAGATAAAAAAGCGCCAGCGTGAACTATACCTCGATATCGATCGACGCCTGCGGGGCCTGGAAAGCGGCGCCGGTTCGCAGGCTTCCAGCGGCCAGGTAACCCTGCCCCAGGTTGCGACCACGCCTCCGGCCGGAACCACATCGACTGCCGGCCAACAAACACCGTCGGTAGAACCATCGTTGCCTGAGCCGGTAACGTCAACCGGATCCACGACCGCGTCAATCTCACAAACGCCGTCGGTCACGCAGAGTGAAGAAAAAGAGGCCTACCAGGCGGCATTCGATACCCTGAAAGAAGGTCGATACAAGAAGGCCAAGACTGAACTCAAGACCTTTCTGGACAAGTATCCCAACAGCAGTTACGCCGGTAACGCGCAGTACTGGTTGGGCGAGGCGCATTACGTAACGCGTAACTTCGACCAGGGCATTATCGAATTCGAAAAGGTGCTCAAGAGCTACCCGAGCAGTAACAAGGTGCCGGACGCGATGTTGAAACTCGGTTATACTTTTTACGAACGCAAGCAATTCGATCAGTCCAAGGCAATACTGCAGGATCTGAGCGAGCGATTCCCGAAAACAACCGCGGCAAGCCTGGCCACCAAGCGCCTGGATCGTATTCGCAAGGAAGGTCACTAAGGGTGTCGCTGTTTTAGAATTCGCTTGAATTAAGCCTGCGTATCGGTATTATTCCAGACCTTTCCGGGGGGCGTTAGCTCAGTTGGTAGAGCATCTGACTTTTAATCAGGTGGTCGGGCGTTCGAGCCGCCCACGCCCCACCACTTTTTCCCCGTAAGAACCCCGTACTGGTAAAAAAGGCCTTAATATCGGGATCCTGGTCGATATACTGCCGAAATTGGATTGCTTCCAGGTATCATTACCAGTGTCCATTGCTCACAGTGATGCGTTGAAACGACCGGATGAATAATAAAATTTTACTGGCCACGCTGAATGCGCGCTACATGCATTGTGCGTTCGGTTTGCGTTACCTGTATGCGAACCTGGGTGATCTGCAGTCGGTTGCGCAAATCAGGGAGTTTACGATCCAGCAACGGCCAATCGATATCGTAGAGCAATTGCTCGCGCTAAAGCCGAGGATAATCGGCTTCAGCACCTATATATGGAATGTAAACGAGACCACGGCAGTTATCGCCTTACTGAAGCAGGTTTCGCCGCAAACCATTATTATTGCGGGTGGCCCCGAAGTAAGCTTTGCCGATGACCTGCCCGAACTGTTCGCGCAGGTGGACTACATCATTACGGGTCCGGGTGAAACCAGCTTTCGCGAATTGTGCGAGGACCTGCTCGGCGGCAGGCCGGTAGCGCCAGGCATCATTGCCGGCAAAACGGCCAGCCTTGATGCACTCGAACTGCCTTACGCTTATTACAACGCCGAGGATATTCGCAATCGCCTGATTTATGTCGAGGCGTCGCGCGGCTGCCCGTTCAAATGCGAATTTTGCCTGTCGTCACTCGATAAAACGGCAAAGCCGTTCGAGCTGAAACGCTTTCTCGATGCCATGGATGACCTGTACCAGCGGGGTGCGCGCAACTTCAAGTTCATTGACCGGACCTTCAATTTAAAGATCAGCACCAGCATTGCGATCCTGGAGTTTTTCCTGCAGCGGATGGACGACGATCTCTACCTGCACTTTGAAGTGATACCCGATTACCTTCCGCAGAAACTGAAACAGGTTCTCGCCCAGTTTCCGCCCGGGGCACTGCAGTTTGAGATCGGCGTGCAGACCTTCGATCCCGAAATTCAGCAAATCATCAGTCGTAAGCAAAACAACAGAAATACCTGCGATAATCTGCGCTGGTTGCGTGAAAACACCGGGGCACATATACACGCGGACCTCATATTCGGTTTACCGGGGGATTCACTCGAAAACTTTGCCTTGAGTTTTGATCAGCTGGTGGCTTTGAATCCGCAGGAAATCCAGCTTGGAATTCTAAAACGCCTGCGCGGAGCCCCGATTAATCGACACGTTGATGAATATCAAATGCGCTACAACCCGGTTGCACCCTACAACATCCTGAGTACGCGGGATATCGATTTTATCACCATGCAGCGCGTCAACCGCTTC
>CALZHS010000104.1 GCA_945787265.1 uncultured Gammaproteobacteria bacterium
CGAGAAAATTTCGACGATGCAGTTTGCAGAATAGAATCACTGCCAGGGTCGAGCCGAGCAGGATACCGTGGGTTGACATGCCACCCAGCCAGATTGCGGGTATATACGAAAGATGCGAACCGTAATAAGCCCACTCGTAAAAAATGACTTCGACGGCCCGGCCGCCAAGCAGCACCCCAATCGCAATATAGATGATCAGTCTATAGACATCATCCAGGTCAAACGCGAGGGCTCCTCGATTCAGTCGCAGCCAGAAAAAGCCTACCAGGAATCCAAGGCTGTAGCTTGCGCCGTACCACCACAGGTAAAAACCCGCAAATTCGGCAAATACCGGGTCGATACTGTGAATGAAGGGACCTGACATGAATTCAATTTCCCATTTATCTATTTTGACTCTAAAGCGTTTTCAGCCGGTTTAATTGATTTGCGTCGGATTTTTAGCATGTGATAATAGGGTTCGGCTTCACTCAACGTATGGATCTTATGACCGATACCCTGGTTTGGCGCTGGTTCGACCGCACCTTTCTTGATCTTGGCCGGCAGTTCCGCTGGTCCTACCTGCCCCCGCTGATGGTATACCTGGCTGCCGGGGTATCGGGCCTGACCTCGATCGTCGGGACGTTCTTCATCAAGGAATATCTCGACCTGTCCGCGGCCTTTCTCGCCGGACTGGCGTTCTGGGCGGGTATTCCGTGGACCCTGAAAATGCCGATCGGTCACCTGGTTGACCTTATCTGGCGCCGCAAGGCCCTGCTGGTATACATCGGTGCCAGCCTGATTGCGCTCAGTATTTTAATCATGTACGGCATCATCGCGCACACCGCCGCGATGGCGGAGATCATGAAAGTCGAAGCCTGGTTCGTCATTGCCACCATCCTGGCACCGACCGGTTACGTGGTGCAGGACGTGGTCGCGGACGCGATGACGGTGGAAGCCGTGCCGACAATAGACGAGGACGGTAACGCTTACCCGGATAGCGATATCAGGACCATGCACACCACGATGCAAACTCTGGGTCGCGTCGCGATCATCGGTGGCCTGATCGCGGTCGCTACATTGAATATCACGATGTTCGAGGGCGTGGAGAACATGTCCGAAGAAATGAAGGTCGAAATCTACGCGGATATCTACCTGCTGGCACTGATCATCCCGATCATCTCGATTTTGGGTGTTATCCTCGGCAGGATATTGCTGCGCCAGCGCGCCCGACAGTTGGAAGCGCAGGGCCATGACCATACCAGCATCGATAAATTACTGTTTGCCCCCGCTGGTGAAACCCGGCCAAACTGGTGGATTCTCGGCGGTAGCCTGGTTTTTGCGTTGTTCACGGTCGGCATGGGCGTCAGCGAGGTCCCGTTCGCACAAGAGATAATTTTCATCGGCTCGATGTCAATCATCCTGTTCCTGATGTATCGATTGCTACTCGAGCTCAAGCCCGAACAGCGCAATATGCTGATTGGCACCGCGGTCATCATTTTCGTATTCCGTGCGGTACCCCTGCCCGGACCGGGCGCCGGATGGTTTGAAATCGATGTACTCGGTTTCGACCAGCAATTCTTCTCGGTTCTGTCGCTGATCGCCTCGCTGCTCACCCTCGTCGGCATGGTCGTGTTGCGCCCGATGATGGCAAAGCGCTCGATCGCCTATGTCGTCGTCCTGCTGACCATCGCCGCGGGCATCCTGTCGCTGCCGAATATCGGACTTTATTACGGATTGCATGAATGGACCGCGGCACGCACCGCAGGTGTCGTCGATGCGCGCTTTATCGCCATTATCGATACAGCAATTGAATCACCGCTTGGGCAGATAGCCATGATCCCGATGTTGGCCTGGATCGCCAAGAACGCACCCGCGCACCTGAAAGCCACGTTTTTCGCGGTCATGGCCTCGTTCACCAACCTGGCGCTTTCGGCCGCAAGCCTCGGTACCCGTTACATGAATGAAATCTATACCATCACGCGCGAGGTTCGCGATCGCGTAACCGACGTGATTCAGACCACGGCCGACTACAGCGAACTCGGATGGCTCCTGATTGCCGTGGCCTCGATCGGCGTCATCGCACCGTTGTTAACGGTGCTGTTGATACAGCGCTCGCCGCTGCGAACCCTGCAATAGCCGGGATATGATTCCTGATATGTCCCGGGGAGGAACTTCAATGCAGAAAATTATCGTTACGGCAGGTCTGTTGCTGCCTGTAAGCCAGGCGCAGGCCCACCACCCGCTCGCCGGCATGTCGATGGAAACCTTTACCCATGGATTTCTGTCCGGTGTCGGACATCCCCTGCTAGGCTTCGATCATTTATTCTTTGTCGTACTGGTTGGAATTACCGCGCTGTTTACCCGCCGCAGACTGCTGGCACCCCTGGCCTACATCATTGCCATGCTCGGCGGTTGCATGGTCAGTGCACTGTGGACCCCGGTGCCGGCAACCGAGCTGATGATTGCGCTATCGCTGCTGGTGCTCGGTTCAATGCTGCTGAGCGGACATCGATTTGGTTTAGCGACGGTTCTGTTCGCCTTTGCCGGCTTCGGACTATTTCACGGGGCAGCCTTTGGCGAATCGCTTGCGACCCAGGAGGCGGGATTCGGCAGCCAGGTATTGACGGGCTACCTGCTGGGTCTCGGCCTCACCCAGTTTGCCATTGCGCTTGCCGCGGGCCTGGTTTGCAAGGTGCTATGGAAGGTTTCGCATGCGGGTGCACTGCAGCCACGCCTGACGGGCGCCATGGTGGCCGGGGTCGGCCTCTACCTGACGCTGGAACATTTCGAGGGACCCTTGCTGCGCGCTATTTCCAGCTAATCCTGTGGAGCGGTTTTAAGTCTCACCGGTTGCCCGTGAGGTGTCGACAGGTAGGCTCGCTCCCAGTCTTCGCGTTTACCCGTCATTGCCTGCTGATCGATTTCACTATGCTCGGCCACCAGCCCTTCGAGCGCGCTTAGAACGCATTGATAGTAGGTGCCCTGATCATCGGCAGCGCCACTGGATTCAGCTTGCGACAGGGCCGCTCCCAGTGCGTCAGACCAGGCACTTGCACTAAACATCCCGTTTTGCACCAGGGTATCGGCAATTGCCAGGGCTTCTGCCTGCCACGGCTCATCAAACGCCGCTTGCCCATCGATGCTGGCAAGGGGTTTCAGCAAGGTTGATTTCGAATCTGTCATCATCAGGCCCCGACCAGATAACTTTCCCACAGATCGAGATAGACTTTATCCTGGCTCCACTTCGCTTCCGGCCATAGTTCCGACGCCTCGAACATGATGCTATAGCAATGCTGATGCATTTCCTCGCCCTGCGCTGACAGATCCGGAAAAACGTGCGCACCGTGATAGGCGTGCACCGTTCCCCGTCGATCCCGGGCATACTGCGGCAAGCGGGTATGACCGCTGTTTCCATGACGGCAGGTAATCACCTGTTGCCCAACGGCAAACAAGGGAGGCGTCTCTATTTCGGCGTCGAAACGCGCAGCGTGTGCACGATCTTCCTGCAGTACCTGCTGCAACGTCATCGCGCTTGCCGGCTCGCCGGAATCAGGATCCGAGATAGATTTGCCGCTACTGATTTCCTCCAGCGTGATCCAGCCCGCCTCGATATAAGTCGAGAAATCGGTCTGCGCCCAGGAATCGAAATATGGCCGGCCGAGGTAGTCCTCGGGCATAATCAGTTCACGGCAATGCCGCCACCAGTCAATCGTAATACCCGGGGTGCGCGCGCACTGTGCGATTCCCCATTCCCGACCTTCCCAGTCTTCGTGGAAAGGTTTTTCATCATCGTCAACGTCGATCGGACCGTAGCCCTGCTTGCCGCCCAGATCATGAATGCCATCCATTAGTCGCCGCCCTCGAGCTTTACACCCAGATCCCGGTCAGTACCAATCATCGAATTGCGCGACACCAGCGCGGCCAGTTCATCCTCGCTCATATCCTCGGTGCCCGGGGGGCGCTGTGGCAATACCAGGTAGCGCAGCTCCGCGGTACTGTCCCAGACGTGAATCTCGACATCGACGTCGATGTCGACACCAAACTCTTGCAGCACGCCACGCGGATCACGCACCGCCCGCGAGCGATAAGCCGCCGCCTTGTACCACGGCGGCGCGATGCCAAGAATCGAGAATGGATAACAGGAGCACAGTGTGCACACCACCAGGTTGTGCACTTCATCGGTATTTTCAACCACTTTCAAATGCGCGGTCGCCTTGCCGAGAAATCCCAGCTCATCGATCGCGGCGGGTGCATCGCGCAGCAACCGGGCCTTGTATTCAGGGTCGCACCAGGCTTTTGCCACGACCCGGGCACCGCGCTTGGGGCCGATTTTCTCGGTATAGGCTTCGATCCAGGCGTCGATGGTTTTCGGGTTGACCAGGCCCTTGTCCACCAGCAACGTCTCCAGCGCCTTGACGCGCAGCGCCGAATCGGAAGGCAGGTGGCTATGCAAATGCTGGTGAATTTCCGCTACTTTGCTGGCATCAAAATCTGGCATTGAAACAGTTTACTGCATCTTGGCGCGAATTTTGAGTGCCTGGTCCATATGCTTGAAGCCATTTTCGATTGCACCAGACGATATATACAAGAGCTGAAATTAACCGCATCGCCACTGTCCCCGGGGGATTGGCTCGGTTACACTCGCCAGCTATTTTTCATCTCCGGATCTGGTTCGTGCTGACAGCCATACGTCGCCCTACACCTTTCGATGTCTCGAAACTCCTGTTCGTCGGGGCAATCTGGGGTGGTGCGTTCCTGTTCGTGTCGATTGCATTGAATGATTTTGAACCGGTCAGCATTGCAACCTGGCGCGTTTCGCTGGGTGCCCTGGTGTTACTGCTTATCGCAGTCGTGATCGGCCAGCCGTTCCCGCGGGGATTTCGCAACTGGCGTTTTATCTTTATTGTCGGGTTCCTCAACAGCGCTGTGCCGTTCTTTTTGATCAGCTGGGGGCAGCAATTTATCAGCAGTGCCGAGTCCGCGATCCTGGTCGCAATGGGTACTTTCGTGTCGCTGTTACTGTCACACTTTTCCAGCGAAGATGAACGCATCAATAAATCGCGCGTGGTTGGCGTCGCCGTCGGCTTCGTCGGGGTGCTGGTACTGGTATTCTGGGACCTCGTCGAATCGGGCACCGGAAACCTGTGGGGACAGCTTGCCGTCATGGCGGCAGGCTGCAGTTACGCCACCTCGGCGGTGATTTCGCGACGCCTGACGCATTTACCGATGATATCAACTTCCGCCGTCACCGCGGCCAGTGCCTGCCTTTACCTGGTGCCGCTGGCGTTTCTACTGGAAGATCCGCTTCCCGCCGGTGTCGCCACCTCCTCGATAGTTGCGCTGGTCTACCTGGGTGTCATGGCAACCGCGCTGGGATTCACGCTGCGCTTTTTCATCATCCGTGCCAACGGTGCCGTCTTCATGTCGCTGGTGGGCTACCTGGTGCCCCTGTTCGGCGTGATCTGGAGCGGATTGTATTTCGCCGACACAGTCAGACTGCAAACCATTTTATCGCTCTCGCTGATTATGCTTGGCATCGCAATTACGCGTCAGGGCAGCTAGGCTGACATCTTATGGAAGTCATTGCGCAAGCGGCGGTCCGACCTAGCGGAATCTTTTGAAGATGCTACCACGACAAGATCCCCGCTTGCGCGGGGATGACAATAGCGGCGGTAGCAGCTACTTCAGGAAGCCGGCGTGGTAGTCGAAGTGGTCCTCGATGAAACTGGCGATGAAATGGTAGCTGTGATCGTAGCCTGGCTGCATTCGAATCGTAACCGGCTGACCGGCTGCGTCACAGGCGGCCTGGAAATTGTCCGGTAACAGCTGCCCCTCGTGCAGGAATTCATCGGCATCCCCCTGGTCAACCAGGATATCGCTAACCCGCGCTCCACTTTGTACCAGGCAGGTCGCGTCGTAAGCTTCCCAGGCAGAACCATCTTCGCCCAGGTAAGCTCCGAAGCAACCCTTACCCCAGCCGCAGTTGATCGGGTTTGCGATGGGCGCGAAAGCCGACACCGAACGATACGCAGCCGGGTTTTTCAACGCGCAGATCAGGGCACCGTGCCCACCCATGGAATGTCCGGTGACCGATTTGACGCCAGCAATCAACGGCAAATTGGACTCGACCAGGGCGGGTAATTCGTGGCTTACGTAGTCGTACATCATGTAGTGTGGAGTCCACGGACTTTGTGTCGCGTTGACGTAAAAACCGGCGGCCTGCCCCAGGTCGTAACGCTCGGGTTCGTCGGCAACATCATCACCACGCGGGCTGGTGTCGGGGAATACGATGGCGATACCGTGTTGTGCGGCATAGCGCTGAAACCCTCCCTTGGTGCGCGCATTATCATCGCTGCAGGTTAGTCCCGACAGCCAGTAAAGCGCCGCTACTTTTTCATCTCTCGATTT
>CALZHS010000105.1 GCA_945787265.1 uncultured Gammaproteobacteria bacterium
CTGGCCCAATAACCTGTTCAACCCGACGTTGCCGGGCAAGGTGCGGGTGCTCGCCTTCACACCGCGCTTATAAAACCTGCTTAAAGTTTTCTTAGAGTAGATTCGCCAGCCGGTTCATCTCCGGCATCGCGGCGCGGGCCGCCTGGTCGAATGCTTCGAGGGCGTCGGCGCCGAGACTGTTTTCCAGCGCCGCCCTGTATTCCGGGATACAGCCCCACTGCATGACGGTATCGGCACGCACTTCGACATGAAACTGTACCGCGTAGGCGTGGTTGCGGTACTTGAATATCTGGTACGGGGTGCTGTCCGACGAACCCAATACGGTTACCTCGGCGTTGGTTTCGAGATCGCGCACCTCGTAAGAATGCCACTGCACTGCCTTGATGGATTGCGGATAATCGCCGAACAGCAGGTCCTGCCGGGCCGCGGGGGTCATATCGATGTCGAGCACACCGATTTCGGGCGGCTCGGACTTGACCACCTTGCCACCCAGGACTTCGCCGAGCAACTGGCAACCGAGACAGAAGCCGAGAAAAGGTTTTTGCAGGTCGACGACCCATTCACGGATTCGTTTTTTCTCTTCGACCAGCCAAGGGTGCTCGTCTTCCATCCAGGTATCCATGGGGCCGCCCATGCACAGCATTGCATCGAACCCGGAAAGATCTGCCGGAATGGATTCACCTTCATCGAGTTCCACCTGGGTGAGTCGCCAGCCGTCCGCTTCCATCAGGTCCTTGATGTAGCCAGGATCCTCGACTGCGATATGCTGTAACACCAGTATATTTTTCATGGGCTCTCCCGGTAGATCGAAATCTCGCGATGATGACGTTCCGCGTCGTGATCATCGATCGACGGCGTCACGCGAATGTGTTCGACATAGTGCGGCGGCAAGCCATGTTCCAGCGCCCCGCGCATTACGTGCTCTTTGTACCAGTGATACGGCTGTCGTCGCTGATCGATTTCAAGCGCATAGTAGGTAAAGACTTCGATGACGTCGCCATGCAGCGCGGTAACCTGTATCTCCCTGCGTTCGTAGCCGATCCCTGCGCCCTCGTAGACATCGAGTTCCAGTTTTTCGGCGTGCGTCATCATGTAAACCACGCCGTAGACGGTATCTTCCGGGTTACCGGTAAATACAATGTCGCACTTGCCCGACAGGTCCTGGCCTTTCTTGTGCCAGCAAAGCCGGTGCTGCGCTAATACGGCGACGCAGTGCTTGGAGGCCTCGGGAATTCGCTCCAGCAGGCGTGCACTCGACAAATTGGAGCCGAAAGCGAAATAGTTAATCTTCATCTTTGCTCTCTGCCGCCTGTTCCCGACTGGAATAAAGCTGGTTGACGCTCGGCTGGATTAGCCAGATACCGAGCGGGAAGATGAAAAGCAGGAAAAAGGTGCTGCTGAAAATCATGAAATCGGCGTCCTCGTTTTCCTGCAGAGATTTGAGCTGGCGTGCGGTGTACCAGATGCCGTAGAAAATGCCGACCATCGAAAACATGTGCATCGGCAGCATCCACAGCGGCGGCTTTGATGGTGCGCCCTGCTGGAGTAGCGGGATGTAGAGAAAGATATACATCAACAGGTAAACGATCGGAAGCAGGAGGCCGACCGCGCACGGAAGCGGGCTGCGCCGACGCGACTCGGGTAGCTGCCGATTCGACCAGGCGCCAACGCTGAACATCCAGCCAAACAGGACCAGCATCATGAACAAACCGATAGTGGCCACTACCAGGGGCTCCATCGGGATATCGAACATCAGGCTCATGATCGTCGGTAGAGCCAGCATCAGGAACAGCTCCCAATGCCGTAATTTCAGAAAAAATACCATGCACAACCTTTCGGCTAAACCCGGGCCGCGCAATTATAAAGTGGGGTGGCGCTTAACGAAAGCACCCGCTATCGAGATCAGGCAGCACTGACGCGCGCAGCGCGTTTGCGTTCATGCTCGAGTAACAGTTTTTTACGGATACGGATATTGTGTGGAGTTACTTCAACCAGTTCGTCATCGTCGATGAATTCCAGTGCCTGCTCGAGTGTCATTTTCACCGGCTTGGTCAGGACCAGGTTTTCGTCGGTGCCGGCAGCCCGGATGTTGGTAAGGTTGGCGCGGCTGTGAATACCGACGACCATGCCCTCGTAGACCGGCTCCGCGTGGCCGATCATCAGGCGGCCGCGTTCCTGCAGGTTGAACAACGCGTACGCGAGCGCCTTACCGGTTGCGGTTGAAATCAGGACACCATTCTGACGTTGGCCGATAGCGCCCTCAATGCGGGGCCCGTAATGATCGAAGATATGATAGATGAGCCCGGTTCCCGAACTCAGGGTCATGAACTCGGCCTGGAAGCCGATCAATCCGCGCGAAGGTATCACGTAGTCCAGTCGAACCCGCCCGCGACCATCCGGCAGGATATCCTTGAGGTCAGCCTTGCGCTTGCCGAGCGCCTCCATGACGGCTCCCTGGTAGGGTTCCTCAACATCAACCGTCAGCTGTTCGTAGGGCTCACAGTCGACGCCGTCGATTTCCCGTATGATGACCTCGGGACGCGAGACGGATAACTCGAAACCCTCGCGCCGCATGTTTTCGATGAGGATGCCGAGGTGCAGTTCACCGCGGCCACTGACGCGAAACTGGTCGGCATCTCCGAGTTGCTCGACGCGCAGCGCGACATTATGCAGGCATTCACGTCGCAATCTTTCCTCGATCTGCCGGGAAGTCAGGAATTTCCCATCTTTGCCGGAAAACGGTGAGCTGTTCACGCTGAAGGTCATGCTTACGGTCGGTTCGTCCACGGTCAGCTGCGGCAGGGCCTCGACGTGGTTACGATCGCACAGGGTATCGGAAATGTAGAGTTCCTCGATTCCGGAGAAAACGATAATATCACCCGCCTCGGCAGTTTCGGTTTCGACGCGCTGCAGGCCGTCGAAACCGAACAATTGCATCATACGTCCATCACGCTGCTTGCCATCGGCGCCGACAATCCTGATCGCAGAATTTCGCGACACGCGACCGCGGCTAATGCGGCCGATGCCGAGGACGCCCTTGTAGCTGTCGTAATCGAGGCTCGAGACCTGCAGCTGAAACGGGCCGTCGAGCTCGACGGCAGGTGGCGCAACATGTTCGATAATTGCCTCGAATAGCGGTTCCATATTTCCGCTGCGGTCTGCGTCGCTGCGATTCGCATAACCCTCCAGCGCCGATGCATAGATAACCGGGAAGTCGAGTTGTTCATCGGTTGCGCCGAGTCGATCAAACAGGTCGAAGACCTGGTCGATTACCCAGTCGGGGCGGGCACCTTCGCGGTCGATCTTGTTGATGACGACGATCGGCGTGAATCCCATTAAAAATGCCTTCTGCGTTACGAAACGGGTTTGCGGCATTGGGCCTTCGACCGCATCCACCAGCAATAACACCGAATCGACCATCGACAGGATACGCTCGACCTCGCCACCAAAATCGGCGTGTCCCGGAGTATCCACGATATTAATACGGTAATCCTGGTTGTCCCGCTCGCTGTGCCAGTTGAGCGCGGTGTTCTTGGAAAGAATGGTAATCCCGCGTTCCTTTTCGAGGTCATTCGAATCCATCATGCGATCGCTGATCTCGGCACGAGCGTCGAGGGTGCCGGACTGGCGCAGTAACTGGTCGACCAACGTGGTTTTGCCGTGATCGACATGCGCGATGATTGCGATATTTCGCAGGTTTTCTCGGTGCGTGGTCATAAGGGATTAGCAGGCAGGTCTGAGGCGCGCCATTATAGTGATGTAAAGCCATTCCACAAGTGCCGAATTCACACTTTGGTGGGCGGTTTGCCAGGCTGCACCTGTGCTGTCAAGCCGCGGCTTTACCTGCTTCGGCGTATCGGCCGGTATCCAGAAGGCCGGATATTTGCCGGGTACCGCGGTCAAACCGCGGCATGACCGGGGGTGATTCTCGAGCAGAATCAGTCCAATCCCTGCACCAGCTCGAGAATGGCCGCGGCGTGTCCCTTGGCCTTGACCTTGTAGTTGACTTCAACCAGGTTCCCCTGCTTGTCGATGACAAAGGTGGAGCGACCGATGCCCATGTATTTCCTGCCCATGAACTGGCGTTCACCCCAGGTGCCGTATAGCTCGCATAGCTCGCCGTCGGTGTCGGCCAGCAGTTCGACCTTGAGATTATGCTTGTTGATAAATTTCTGATGCTTCTCGCAACTATCCTTGCTGACGCCAAGCACCACGGTATCGGCCGCGCCAAACTTGTCTATCAGCGCGGTAAATTCGTTCGCCTCGGTGGTGCAACCGGGCGTGTCATCCTTGGGATAAAAATAGAGGACAACGTTTTTCTTGCCACGGTATTGCGACAGGCTGATGTTTTCCCCGTCCTGGTTAAGCGCAGTGAAGTCAGGTGCGGGCTGGTTTTGTTCGAGCATAATGATTATCCGTTTGCCAAAGAAGCTGCATCATAAAAGAGCGGGGTTCGTACATCAAAGTACATGCAGTGGGGTTATTCTCGTGACGCTGATGACGACCGGCTGACGGGATTCAGTCCGCTGTGCTCGGCTTGCATCTGCAGTTGGCAGATTTACCTGCCGTAGTAGGTTTTTAGAACCCGGTAGGTTTGCGGATCAACCGTGAATATTAACCGGTTTTCAATCGCGCTCATCTCCGTCGACTGCAGGCGCACGAACAACTTGGAATCTTCCGATTGTACACAAACAAACTCGCCGTTTTCGTCGTTAATCTTGCCCAGTGCTTCCTGGGTCACGGGATTCCCGGACTGCTTGTCCATTGCTGCAATAACGGCATCAATCGCCAGGCCGCAGCGAAACGACACCACTTCTTCGACCGAATCCGCCGCATGCAGTAGCGGGGCGGCTATTGCCAACATGATTACCAGGAAATATTTCTGCATGTTCTCAAATACCTGCTGGAGTCTTAACCAGTGACGGCCAATGTTAGCACGGGTGCAGTCGAGAATCGGCCTCTGCAGGCAGGGGAGCGTTCAGTTACCCGGACTATCGAGCTTGCGCATCTGCCGATCATGAATGCCGCCCAACAGTGCCAGCGCGACTGTCGCGCCTGCCAGCGCAAACGCCATGTCCGACTGGGTGTCCCATACATAGCCCTGGGTTCCGAGAAAAGCATCGGCGCCTATACCAGAGACGATCGCCACCAGCCACTCTATGAGTTCGTAAAAAGCGCTGAAGGCAAGGCAAAAACAAACGATGAAAAAATTTCGCCAGCGGGCCGTGGCAATAACCGCTTTCCTGATCAGTATTTCACGTGTAATCAGTGCCGGAACGAAACCCTGTAAAAAATGCCCCAGCTTGTCGAAATTGTTTCTTTCAAATCCCAGGATTGGTTTCAGGTACTCAAACAGGGGCACCTCGGCGTAGGTGTAGTGGCCACCCACCATCAGCACGATACAGTGAACAAGTATCAGCGCGTAGAGAAGGCTAGTGAGTGGAAAGCTGCGGTAGGTGGCTGCGAGGACGATCAGTCCAATGACGGCCGGCGAAACCTCCAGGGCCCAGGTGGGGTAGTCCTTCGGGGCGATACCCGACCATACGAGCACCACGAAGAAGGTAATAATCCAGGCAATTTTCATTTGATTGACAAAGATGGTAGACCGGGGTCAGCTTAACCTATCGATAGCACCAGTACCTGATATCTTGTTGATCGAGGAACTGTTCAGCATCTTTTCCCTGCATCATCGCCAGGGTTGACAGAATTCCAGCCTCGGTACAGGTTGCCGCCGCAACGGTTACCGACAGCGGCGACCCGGGATTGGGCCATCCGGTTTTGGGATTCAGGATATGACCGTAGCGGATTCCCTCGTGCCGAATAAACTTGAACACGTCACCACTGGTTGCGAGAGCACCGTTTTTCAATTGAATCACGGCGGTGGCGTCACCCGGTCGATTCGGGTTTTCGATTCCGGTCATCCAGGATGATCCGTCAGCCATCGGGCCAGTGGCACTGCAGTCACCACCGTAGTTGATCATGAAACTGTTATCGGTTTTGCTTTTAAGCAGGGTTAAGGTGGAGTCAACCGCGTATTCCTTGCCAATGCCGCCTAAATCGATTTCCATTCCCTCTGGCAGCGTCAGGTTGGGGCTGTCCCAGGTCACTTTATCCCAGCCGATGTGAGGTAATAGTTTTTCGATCTCCTGTTGTGCTGGGATGCTGCCGTGCTGGCTGAAGTCCCAGGCGCGTCGCAAGATCCCCGAGGTGACATCGAACCAGCCCTCGCTCAGGTCGTAGCAGTGTTGGGCAAAATCAAGCAGGCGTGCGGTTTCCGGGTCTACCGCGATGGTTTCGCCACCCTGGTTGATCTGGTAGATGATGTTGTCGTCGCGATAGCGGCTGAATTTTTGCTCGATACGGTTTGCTTCCTGCTGTGCCAGTGCAATTAGATCCTGAGCCAGCGCATCCTGTTTACATTCGATCAGGACTTCGCAGGGGCTGGCCATGCAGCGGAACTGTCCGATCCACAGTTTTCCGCGTCTCGATATCTTCAAGCTTTGAGCCAATTTGTGATTCACGTTTGCGTGTAAAAGATGCGCTTTAGGCACTGACATGCTTATATATAGGCTAGATCTTGCCGGATAGCTGCATCTTGACCTGGGACACCGAAGCGCAAGATCACAAGGGCCGGATCCCGGCCCCTGGTTTGTTACCACTGAAACGAGTAATTGAACTGTATTATTGTTGCCTCGACGTCGGGATAGAGGTCCTGCTGGGCCAGCTGCCCAAAGGCCTCGGACGGTGACGAATCACCCGACTGCAGGTACTGTTCCAAACGTACCGACCACAGGTGCTGGTCACTGATCTGCTTGCCGAATTTTACCCCGACCGTGGTTGCATCCATTTCACCGAGTCGGTAATCGGCACTGACCTCGGCCGGCACCGGTTCGCCGTCGCGCAGGAAGTAACGATAAAAGTCGGCCTCGGTTTGCTGGTACCAGCGCAGATGCGGTTCGATAAAGTAACCTTCTTTCAGCCTGAAGCGGTAGGTAAAATCGAAGGTGTTCGAATCGATGCCCCAGTCGTCGGTCATAAAGCGATAAGACGCGGTAAATATATCCTTATTGGCAAGCGATTTCTTGTATTTACCGTAAATACTCTGGCGCGAGCGGCTGTCGGGTCGGTTTTCGAACAACTGGTTGATTGGCGCGCCGCTGGTATTGTCGACCACGCTGACGAACTTGTAGGGATCGGTCAGGTAACCGTCAGATTCACTCAGGGAGAGATTGACCTGGAACAGGCTGGTTTTGTCGATGACCTGGGTCACCCCGAATATCAGGTCGACGATGTTGCGGGTGTCGGAGCTATCTCCTTTTTGCTGAGACATCGGATCGGTAAGTGGAAACGGAACACCCCCAACCGGATCAAAGTCATCCAGCTCGACGTTTATGCCATAGGACCAGGTCGTGTTCTTCTGGTTGGTGTCATGCTGCCACTGGGCGTTGCCGCTAATCGAAGTAAAGTCGTATTCCCTGGAAACGTTGAATCCAAGGTTGCGTCGGTTGTTGCGGTCCACCGGTTTTTCCCAGTTCATACTGAATGCAACCCGCGTATCTTTGAAGGTATCATCGAGTGGCGTTTCATTCGGATCAACGGTATAGGTTCCCTTACCCGAGGGACGCGTAAAGGTCTGCACCATCGTTGACGGCACTGCGCCCGTTGCCGAGGCGCCAGTAAGGCTGTCGACCACCAGTTTCATCGACAGGCTCTCGTCATCGCCGAGGTCTTTGGTGGCGCTGATTACCGGTTCGAAAGCTTCAATCCGGTTGTTGTCTTCAGCGTAGAACAGTACCGCGCTGTCGACATCCCAGCCGTTTTCCGCCGCTTGCGTCGGGCCGCCGAGTAAAGTGCAGGTCGCCGCGGAAAGTATGCCTGCAATTTTTTTTTGCTTTAATTGCATCCACAGCCACCGCCGGCAAATCCCTGGCCACCGCTGGAGGCTTCTTTACTGAAGTAAATGTGTTCGTCGAAAGCGAGTTCGAGCGCATCCGCGTCGATGAGCATATCATCGCGCGCCAGCAGGTTGCGTTCCCAGGGCTTGACGCCAAGAGACGAACAACCACCTGCGCCGATCAGTGCGCACAGAATCAATGAGCAGAGTCCGGTTTTCATAGTAACTGCTCGATTTCGCGTTCGTATTTGTCGATATGCTTGGTATAGAAACCGATGTGTTTCTTTACAACCTTGCCGCTGGTGTCAATCAGGTATGAGGTAGGCATGCCTTCAATTTTGAACTGCTCGGCGATTTGACCGCTGGGATCGTGATAGATATCAAAATCAGCCGGGACCTTGTCGAGGAACTGGTGCATCGCTTCGGATTCGGCATCGATCGGCATCGAGGTTTACCGTAATAACGGTAAAATTTTCAGCTGAATACTTGCTCAGCAGCGTGTTCATCCAGGGGAAGGATCTTTGGCAGGGCTTGCACCAGGAGGCCCAGAAATCCAGGTAAACGACCTTACCCAGGTGGTTCTTCAGGTCCAGTTGGCTGATGTCGTAGATTTCGGCCTGCACCGGGGAGGTGGCCAACAGCAACAATAGCAGTATCTTTCTCATATCCTTGTCCTCGGATTTTTCCTGTCTGGTACTAACTCATAATAATAACATTCGGTTCCTTAACAAATTCTTAAGAAATGAAAATTATTTCGGGCATCATCCACTCTTTGAATCCGGCTCCAGGTCTGACAATTATGGATGGTGAGTCGCCATTTCTATCGATGCTAAATCTCCGATTTCTCCGGCGCGCGCCGCGGTTTTACCTGAATGATGGATTACCGGCGTTGAACTCGTCGACCGGGAGATGGTCTTAGCTTCTATTTCGAGGAACTTAATATGAAAAACCTGCTGCTCGTGGTCGTCGTTGCAATTATAGGCATGAACGCGCATCCGGCCTTTGCCGCCAGGGCCGTGCTTGCCGGTGGCTGCTTCTGGTGCATGGAGTCGGATTTTGAAAAGCTCGACGGTGTCACTGACGTGATATCCGGTTTTACCGGGGGTACGCATCCGGACCCAACCTATCGTGGCGATCATAGCGGGCACTACGAGGCGGTCGAGATAACTTACGATCCCGAGATTATCGATTACCAGGGAATTCTGGATCATTTCTGGGTTAACCACGATCCGTTTGACGCGCGCGGGCAGTTTTGCGACAAGGGGCACGAATACCTGGCCGCGATCTTCGTCGCCAATGACGAAGAGCGCATGCTGGCCGAAAAATCAAAACAAAAGGTTATCGAAAGGTTTCCCCGCCAGAAGGTGGTGACTCCGATTCTGCCACAGGCAACCTTTTTTCCAATCAAGGGCGACGAGGAATACCACCAGGATTA
>CALZHS010000106.1 GCA_945787265.1 uncultured Gammaproteobacteria bacterium
TGAGGTCAAGGCAATAAAAAAGGGCTCCCGAGGGAGCCCTTTAGGTACTGCTTTACGAGTCTTCCAGGATTAGATGATGTCGTACTTCAGGACCGCCATTACGCGAGTAACGTCGTCGTCCGAATCACCGCTGTCCTTGTCGAAACTAAACACTTCGTAGTACATCAGGGTCTTGCGTCCCAGGCTTTGGGTATAGCCGAGTGTAATCGCCACCGGGTCATCTCCGGAAGCATCAATCGCGGTCTGCTCGATGTGCAGGTAAGCATTGCCAAAACCGGCATCGATTATGAGGCCTTCGTCGTCATCATTTGCCTGAATACCGACGCCCAGAGTTGCGTCACCCAGCGCGATGCTGTGCAGTACCACACTGGTTGTCGGGTTGTCGACTGCTTCGATATCCTGGTAAGCGAGATTCAGCGTCATATCACCAAGGCCGAAAGAAACACCAGCCTCGAATCCGTCAAGACCGTCTTCACCACGATCTGCTGCGATAGCGTCGTCTATCGCCAAAGACGCGTCGGCTTCCAGTGCTGCGATTTCAGCTGCGGTGAAAGTACCCGGAGAAGCTGAGTTTGCCGCATTCGCTAAGGCTAGATCAGTTACTGCATCTTCTGCGGCCTCTTCTGCGTCGGCAATAGCATCATCTGCGTCCAGGTCGAAATAGAATGTAAAACCAAATGAAGCGGCGCCTGCACTACCGGTGTAGGTTATGGCGTTGTCGCCACGGCTACCGGTTAGGCTCTGGTTACCATAAGCCAGCATGTTGTAACCAGAATGCCACCATGGGATATCGAGCGCACCAGCACCGTGGGTGTAGAACGTGTGCGTGGTCTGGCCGATGAGAACCGAGCCGAAGTCGCCTTTCAGGCCGACATAGCGATGACGTACGCCAAGACCGCCACCTTCACCGAGGTCGACGTCCCATTCGTAACGACCAAAACCGGTCAAGCCGTTGCCGAGGTCAGTTTCGCCCCTGGCACCGAAGCGTGAAGAAAAGGAGCGGATGTCCATTTCGCTTTCGCCCGCGGTATCCTGATTCCAGAGACCAATACGAGCAGACGCGTAGACTTCATCAGCCCCGGCCTGTACGGCGATAGGCGCGGCGACAGTGCCGGCTACAGCCATTGCTATTGCAGTAGTTTTAAATTTCATGAGTAATTACCCTTAAGTCGTTTATATTTTGTGCTTAGGATATAAACCATCATCAGTTGGGTTACGCGTAATGTATTGACCCTGTTGGTTTATGCGCAACGATGATAGCCAAATCTGGCACAATAGCAACCCTGTTTTTAGAAAAAAACAACAATTCTTGCTATTTGTTGCAGAAATGTAACACAAATTGTCCGATTTCCTTTCCCCTCGTTCAAAAATACGTCTTAATTCGTTGATTTAAATATTATTTTGAAACGTTGTTTTCTTCCCACTGGTTTGCTGTATCATCGCGCAGCTTGCAGGTAGATTTGCCCATGGCCCAGTTCTTCGAAATTCATCCCGATAATCCCCAGCGTCGCCTGATTCAACAGGCCGTGGCCATCATCGACCGTGGTGGTGTGGTGATTTATCCCACGGATTCGAGCTACGCGCTCGGCTGCCACATCGGCGACAAGGCCGCGATGGAGCGCATCCAGCGTATTCGGCGCACCGACAGCAAGCACCACTTCACGCTGGTGTGCAGCGACCTGTCCGAGATCGGTACCTACGCCAAGGTGTCCAACTCGGATTATCGTCTGATGAAAACGCTGACCCCGGGGCCTTACACCTTCTTGCTCAAGGCAACCTCGGTGGTGCCGCGTCGCCTGATGAATCCGAAACGTAAAACCATCGGCGTGCGCGTGCCCGATAACAATATCGTGCGCGCGATACTGACGGAGCTCGGACAGCCCATCATGAGCAGCACGCTGATTCCGCCCGGTGGCCGGCAGGCGCTGGATGATGCCGCCGAAATTCGCGAAATCTATGAACACGACGTCGACCTCGTCATCGACGGTGGCTTCTGCGGCGTGGAGCCGACCACGGTCATCAGCCTGATCGACGGGCACCCCGAAATCCTGAGGCACGGGCGGGGTGAGACGTCGTTCCTGGAGTAGGGGCCCGTCCCCGTCGCCCCGGGAAGTCATTTTAAAATCATGGTTTGTGGCTTTGCTTATC
The DNA here is from genome assembly GCA_945787265.1 of uncultured Gammaproteobacteria bacterium. GTDB lineage: Bacteria > Pseudomonadota > Gammaproteobacteria. The sequence continues at coordinate 2,149 of CALZHS010000106.1, forward strand.
AGTATAATTCGACCCGGGCCTCTATAAACTGGATCATCATTATTGAATACCATTAGTCAAAACAACCGCGTGCTGTCGGGCATGCGTCCCACCGGGTTGTTGCACCTAGGCCACTATCACGGCGTCTTGAAAAACTGGATCGAACTTCAACACAGCTACGAATGTTTTTACTTCGTTGCGGACTGGCATGCGCTCACCACGCATTACGAGGATCCATCGATTATCGCCGACAGCACCCGCGATATGGTCATCGACTGGCTCGCCGCGGGCGTGAATCCGGGCACGGCGACCCTGTTTATCCAGTCGCGTATCCCGGAACACGCCGAATTGCACCTGCTGCTGTCGATGATTACACCGCTGGGCTGGCTCGAGCGTGTGCCCAGTTTCAAGGATCAGCAGGAGAAAATTAAAGATAAGGATTTATCGACCTTTGGCTTTCTCGGTTACCCGCTGCTGCAGAGTGCGGATATCCTGATGTACAAGGCCGGCTTTGTTCCGGTGGGTGATGACCAGGTTGCGCATGTCGAGCTGACGCGTGAAGTCGCCCGCCGCTTCAATCATTTCTACGGTCGCGAACCTGATTTCGAGAACAAGGTCAGCGCCGCGATCAACAAGATGGGCAAGAAGAACGCCAGGCTTTACCGGGATGCGCGCAAGCGCTACCAGGAGCAGGGCGATAGCGAGGCACTGTCGATTGGTCATGCTTTGCTGGAATCTCAACAGCACATCAGTTTGAGTGACCGTGAGCGACTGCTGGGGTATCTCGATGGTGAGGGGCGCATTATCCTGCCCGAACCGCAGGCGATGCTGACCGTCTCGTCAAAAATGCCCGGCGTAGACGGGCAGAAAATGTCGAAGTCCTATAACAATACGATCGCGTTGCGCGAAGATCCGGACAGCATTACCCAGAAAATCAAAACCATGCCGACCGACCCGGCACGCGTGCGCCGCACCGATCCGGGCGACCCGGACAAGTGCCCGGTGTGGGAGTTTCACGAGGTCTATACCGATGAAGCGACCAAGAAAAAGCTCGCGGAGGGTTGCAAAACAGCGTCGATCGGCTGCATCGACTGCAAGCAATATGTTATCGATTCGATCATCGAGGAGTTAAAGCCGATTCAGCAGGGTGTCAACGAATACCTGGGCGATCTTTCCGGGGTCGACAGCATTATCAACGAAGGCTGCGAGGCCGCACGCGACGTTGCGCAGGATACCATCGAAGAAGTGCGCAAGCTGATGGGATTAACCGGGCGCAGGTAGTATCGGTAATACAATGGAAGAAACCTTCAACAGTAGCACATCGATCCAGTCGGAAATGCCGTTTGCCCTGGTCGAGGGCGAGCCGCTGACCATTATTCCGCAGGATCTCTATATTCCGCCCGACGCGTTGCTGGTGTTTCTCGAGGCTTTCGAAGGCCCCCTCGATCTGTTGCTCTACCTGATCAAGCGCCAGAATCTCGATATTCTCGATATTCCCATAGCCGCGATCACCCGGCAGTACATGGAATACATCCACATGATGGACCATCTCGAACTCGAACTGGCCGCGGAATACCTGGTGATGGCATCGATGCTGGCCGAAATCAAGTCGCGCATGCTGCTGCCGCGACCCACGGAATCGCAGGACGAGGATGACCCGCGGGCCGAGCTGGTGCGACGCCTGCAGGAATACGAGCAGTTCAAACAGGCGGCGGAAGACCTCGATGGGCTCGACCGAATGGAACGCGAAATCCATCCAACCCACATCGATATCCCCAAGTTCAAGGTCAAACTGGCGTTACCGACGGTCGACCTGAATGACCTGATGAGTGCGTTTCGCGATGTCGTCAATCGCGCCGAGCAGTTTGCCAGCCATCATGTCGAACGTGAACCGCTGTCGGTACGAGAACGCATGGTGATTGTGCTCGATCGCATCTCGGCCGAGGATTTCACCAGCTTTAACGACTTTTTCAATCCAGCCGAAGGGCGCATGGGCGTTGTCGTCAGTTTCGTCGCAATTCTTGAGCTACTCAAGGAATCGCTGATCGACCTGGTGCAAACCGAGCCTTATGGCCCGATCTACGTCAAGGCCAAATCATAAATCATGCAAATCGAAAAACTTAAAACCATCCTCGAAGCGTTGTTTGCCGCCAGCGACAAACCGCTGTCAGTCAACCAGCTGTTTGAATTTTTTGTCGGCGATATCGAACAGCCGGGAAAAGATGAAATCCGCCAGGCGATCCAGCAGCTGACCGAGAAATACGAGGGCAGTGGTTTCGAATTGAAGCAGGTCGCCTCGGGATTCCGATTCCAGGTCAGGCCCGAGTTCGAAACCTGGGTAGTGCGCCTGTGGGAGCAAAAGCCACCGCGCTACTCGCGCGCGCTGATGGAAACGCTGGCCCTGATTGCCTATCGGCAGCCGATTACGCGTGGCGAAATCGAGGATATCCGTGGCGTCAGCGTCAGCACCAGCATCATCAGGACGCTGGAAGAACGCGACTGGGTCAAATCGCTGGGGCACAAGGAGGTCCCGGGCAGGCCGACGCTGTATGGCACTACCAACGCGTTTCTCGATTACTTCAACCTGAAGTCGCTCAACGAGCTGCCGACGCTGGCCGAAATTCGTGATATCGACCAGTTCAATCCCGAATTTTCGTTCGAGGAAAAAACCGAGGCAGCCGCCAATTAGCATCTATAATCGGGTAGATGCGATGCCTTGTTAATCTAGTAACCATTTGCGCTTTGCTGACTGCCTGCAGTGAGCAAAAACAGGCGCTTGATACCTGGGTTCATGCCGACACCGGTTCCTACGGCGCCGCCATCAGTCCCGATGGCAAGTACCTGCTGACCGGTGAAATCGGCGGCTTCGCGCGCGTCTGGGATTTGCAGACCAACCGCGTCAAGTACAGCGTCCAGCACGAAGAGGGTGCCGAGGGCGGTATCATCGCGGCTGCATTTTCGGAGCTTGGTAACGTGCTGGTAACCATTGAGCAAAACTCGATTGCGCGCTGGGCGGTAGAGTCCGGGCGCCTTACCGGTTACTGGTCCTGGCCCAACCTGACCGACGTCGCGGTGTCGGCAAACGGTCGTTTCGCACTGATCGGCAGTAAGGACAACCAGGCGGTTTATTTCGATATGGTCGAAGGCAAGATGCGTTACGTATTTGCGCATCACGAGAAGGTTACCAGCGTGGCGCTGTCGAAGGATGGCCGTTTCGCACTGACCGGTGCCGATGACTGGCATGCCAGCCTGTGGGATCTGAGTAACGGTGAGCACCTGTGGTCGAAGAACCTGGAGTACAAAATCTCGCTGGTTGCGCTGTCCGATGACGGTGAGCTTGCGCTTGCGAACGCGCATATCGGCGATGCGCATGTTTACTCGACCCGCGGTAAGGGTGAACTGGTGTCGCGCCTCGACGAAATCAGGATGACGCTGGTCTCGGCCGACTTTTCGGATGACAACCGCACGCTGGCGACCGGCAGGGCGGCCAAGGCGATCGATATCTGGGATGTCGCCAGCGGTAAACGTCGCGAAACCTGGAAGCCGAAAGTCAAACACAAGGTGCAGCCTGACTCGGCGACGATTCTCGCCCTCGTGCTCGACAGCAATGCGAAAACCCTGATCTCCGAATCCTCGACCGGCATCGGCCAGCGCTGGGCTATCAACTGACCCCGCCAGGATTCCCCTCGATTGAGTCATTCCCGCGCAAGTGGGAATCTCGCAAGCCCGCCTGCGATTGCCAGCACAGGATCTGAAAAAATGCCTGAAGGGAGCGCGTTGATACGAGGGTGGGCGGAAAAAATTTTTGCGGGCAAAAATGTATTCCGCCCACGGTAACCAGTTTCGGGCCGGCATCTAAGTCAGGAAAGCCGATTAGATGATGCGCCATTCCCGCGTAAGCGGCGGTCCAACGTATCGGAATCTCCTTTAATATGCGCCGCCATTTCAGGATCCCCGTTTACGCGGGGATGACACGAGGCACGAAAGACTGTCATACCGCGGTTTAAGGGCGGTATCCAGGGACTAGTTACAGTGCATTCGAAACTGGATCCCGCGACCTGCGCGGCCCGGTCTAGCCGCTGGATGACATGAGGCGCGAGATGACATTAACGTAGGGCGTGACCCTGGCCTGCTGTATAATCGTGCGATGGAGCGCATACAGAAATATTTG